>DASVKT010000001.1:0-12006 GCA_036385235.1 Candidatus Limnocylindrales bacterium
CACGCGACCCAGTCTTCAGACCTAACTTCCACTCCAGGAGAGTTGGACTAGATAGGCCCGATCCGCTAGTTCATGGACGGTTCGTCTGGCACCGGCCGAGCACGGCCGGCCGGGAGGGAAGGGGCCAGCTTCTTCCGGATCTGGACACTAGTGGACGAAAGTGGCCAGTGCGATCAGCGAACTCGTGCCGGAAAAGGCGATCAGCGCGCCGCTGTCGTTGACCGCGACTTCTCCTGCCGTGACCGACAGCGACGCGACATCCGGCGGCAGGGCGACGAGCGCGATGCCGGGCTCGGTGTCGTTCACGGTGCCAAGCCACGGCAGACCGGCCGGGTCGGCGCCAAGTACGACCGCTCCGCCGCCAAGGGTCGCAATCGAGAAGACCGTGCCCGACTCCACCAGACTCGGGGCCGCGTCGAGCGGATACCACCACAGACCAGTAGCGCTCCCGATCAAGACGCCGTTTGACGTGGCGCCGGCGACCAACGGCAGGTCGGCCGGGCCTGCGCCCGTGTCCTGCCAGGTGGCCCCGTCGTCGAGCGACTCATATAGCCGTCCTCGAGCCCAGCCGACGAGCCGGCCGGTCGAGTCGAAGGCGATCGGGGCCACGCTGGATACGCGGGACGTCCAGGTCGTCCCGGCATCGATGCTCGTGAAGATTCGGTCCGGGTAGTAGGCGAGCAGCGTGCGAGCATGAGATGGGTCGAAGGCGAGCCACGACGGCATCGCGGTTGGGTCGCCGGGCAACGATCCGGACGTCCAAGTGAGGCCGCCGTCCTGGCTGAGGAAGCTGCTGGTCTGGCAGAACTCGCCAAAACCGGCGACGTAGGCGTTCGGCGACGATGGATCGCCGGCCATCGCGCCCGTCTGGCCGGCGCGCGCCCCCGCCCACGTCGGCTGACCGAGCCAATCGATCACACCGATCAGATCGGAAGCGCAATCACGAGGCGAGGCATGGAAGACTGCCGCTTCTGGGAATGTCGCCACGAGCGACTGCTGCGTCCCGGCCACATGAACCGATCCGCCGTCGATGCCGCCCTGCAGGAGAGACACGCCGTCGATCGACAGGGGAGTGGCCGGGTCGCTCACGGGATCGCCCCCGGCGACGGCACTGGCACGGACTCCCATGGTGCTGGCGAGCGCGATTACCAGCGTGATCACGATCAATGCCATTCCGGCATTGAGGGCGAAACCCCAACCCGAGGCCTGGCTGGGCGTGGTCCGCTTGCCGCGGGCGGCCACTGCCCCGCTGCGGTCCTGGTCTATCTGCATGCGCAGCTGCAGGGGTGGTGAGTCGCCCGGGTCGCGAGCTTCGTAGAGGGCTCGCAACGGCAGCCCCAGGACCGCGTCGCCGGCAATCCCGGGGCCGGCTGGCACGAAGGCCCGGGCGAGTTCTATCTGTCGTCGCGGGCTGAGGCTTTGAACGGCGGCATCGAGCGGCTCTAGTTGGGGCGCGTCAGTGCCGGCTCCATCGGCTCCATCGGCGGCAACTGCCGCTTCCAGGTCCTCCTCCAGGCGGCGCCGCAGCTCCAGGTCCAGCTCGCCCTCCGTTGCGGCCTTTGAGGTGCTCCACACCGAGACGATCGCGGCGCGGACGAGGATGCCGGATTTGATTGGATCGTCGGTGACCAGGACGGCCAGCCGGTATGAGTCGGACAGATTGCGGGTGAGATACGCGTCGAAGTCGTCCGGCCCAGCAAGCGACCCCTGGGGTTCGACCGACGGTTGATCCTTCCGTCCGGGCACTGATTCCACTCTCCCGCTCATGCCGCATTCCGCCCGACTCGCCGATTTGCCCCGGGGTTGTTTGGGGTGGAATGCCAAGCGCGCTACTACTGTATAGCCATCGGCGCGCTTGTATATGCGGTGGACGTTTCCGATGGACCGCATCGAGCCGACGGGCATGGCCCAGCGAAAGCTGCGCAGGATTGTGCCCAGAGTCGAGGCCGCCTTGAGGGCGAACCCGAGGACTCCTGCCATCCTGCCGGCTCGGAGGGCACCGGCATCGTCGATGCAATCGCCGCCCGCGAGCGCCGCCCGCGAGCGCCGACATGACGAGCGTGAGCAGCTTATCCCCGACGTTCGACCGACCGACCGCTCGGCCGAGGTCGAGGTGGCTCTCGACCAGCCGTTTCAGACCCAGGTGGTGGGCCAGGGGGCCGGCAGCAGAAGCCCGGCGCCGGCAACCAGATGATCGTCGTCAAAGACCGTGTCGAGCCGGTCCATGCTGTGCGAAGATCGCATCTATCAGGTGCTCCTCTGGTTGGGATCGAGGGGCTTTCTCAACGACATTTACCCAGTCCAGAAGGGCACCTGATTCGTCGTTTCCGCGCCTCTCAGGCCGAGGCCCGCGCCAAGCTATGAACGAGGATGCCGTGCACAAGCTCACCCCGGCGGACCCGGAGACTCACAGCGCCGACATCCTCAGCGACAACATCGAGCATCTGAAGGCGCTCTTCCCGGACGCCGTTACCGAAGGGCGCATCGACTTCGACGTCCTGCGCCAGCTCCTTGGCGGCGAGGTCGAAGGCCGCCCGGAGAAGTACGGTCTCAACTGGCACGGCAAGCGGCTCGCCCGCCAGATCGCCCTCACCCCATCCACCGGCACGCTTCGCCCGTGCCCGGAGGAGAGCGTGGACTGGGACGCCACCCAGAACCTGATGATCGAAGGCGACAACCTCGAGGTTCTGAAGATCCTGCAGAAGAGCTACGCCGGCAAGGTCAAGCTCATCTACATCGACCCGCCGTACAACACCGGCAACGACTTCGTGTACCACGACGATTTCCGGGACAGCGTCTTCGTTGACGATGTCGCCAAGACGAACCTGGCCGAAATCCTGAAGCAGGGCGGACTCACCAAGGTCGAAAGCCTGTGAGCGCCAAGCGGGTGCCACCGTCTGACGCCGACTCCGCCGCAGGCGACATGGTCCCTGGCGGCGAGTTCCTCCTCTACGTGACCGAAGACGGCCTGACTCGCGTTGATTGCCGGTTCGAGGACGAGACCCTCTGGCTCTCGCAGGCTCTGATCGCCAGCCTCTTCGGCAAGGACGTGCGCACTGTCAATGAGCACTTGCGCGGGATCTACTCGGAAGGCGAGCTGGACCCATCGCGAACTATCCGGAGATTCCGGATAGTTCAATCCGAAGGTCCTCGCCAAGTCGCCCGTCTGATCGACCACTACAGCCTGGACGCCATCTTGGCGGTCGGCTACAGGGTGAGATCGCCGCGAGGCACGCAGTTCCGCCAGTGGGCTACGGCGCGGTTGAGCGAGTTCCTGGTCAAGGGATTTGTCCTGGATGACCAGCGGCTCAAGAACCCGGCCGCGCCAGGGCTCGTCGGCGCCGACTACTTCGACCAGCTGCTTGAGCGCATTCGCGACATTCGCACCAGCGAGGCTCGGATGTACTTGCGCGTACGCGAGATCTTTGCGCTGGCCGCGGACTACGACGCCTCCCGACCTGACGTGACGACATTCTTCAAGGTCATCCAGAACAAGCTTCATTTCGCGGCGACCGGAAAGACCGCAGCCGAACTGATCGCAGAGCGCGCCGACCACGACAAGCCGAACATGGGCCTGACCAACTGGGCCGGCGGCCGCGTCGGGAAGGCCGATGTGACAGTGGCCAAGAACTACCTCAATCTCGACGAGATCTCCGAGTTCAACCGCATTGTGGTGATGTGGCTGGACTTCGCCGAGGATCAGGCTCGCCGCCGGGCGCAGGTGTTCCTGCGCGACTGGGAGACGCGGTTGGACGACTTCCTGCGCTTCAACGACAGGAACGTTCTTCCGGGGGCCGGCACCGTGAGCCACCTCGCAGCCACGGAGAAAGCGGCAGCGGAATACGAACTGTTCGCGGCCAGGCGCCGTGCGCTGGCGGAGGCGCAGGGAGAGCGCGACGCGATTGGCGCTCTGGAGGCCGCGGCGAAGGAGCTCGGACCGGGCGAGTCGCAGTCATGAAGCTTCATTTCGGTGGACCAGTTGTTGAGCAAGGCATTCGTGGCTACGGCCGGAGGGTGACTTGCGCTGAGAAACCGCAGGCCGCGTCGCTCTGAGGGTCAGTTGGTGCGGCGGGGTTCTCGTGTCGGTGCGGGCTTGGTGGGTTCGGGCCGTCGAGTCGAACTGCGCCGAGTTGCGCGACCCGGCCGGGGCTCAACGGCGGTGGATGGGGTCGAGGCTGCCACCTCCTGGGCCTCGAGGGCGCGCGGCTGGCCCACGTCCGCCCCGAACCTACGAGGCCAGATCTCGGCGGTCGAAGAGGACGAGGGAGGCCGCCAGGAACCCCACGGCGACAGCCAGCAGGACGCCCGCATCGGCGAAGCTGAGCCCGTTCCTCAGCGGATCGTTGCCCATGTAGTAGTGGAAAAGCGAGAGTGGCCTCACTACCCTCAGCCCGTCGACGATCGCAGAAAGGGCGTCCACTAAATACATCGCGACCATCAGGCCTACGGTGACGCCGATGGCCGCGCCTCGGTTGCCGGTGGCCGCCGAAATGGCCAGGGCGATGGATCCGAAGGCTAAACCCAGTAGAACGAGCATCGCCAGGGCCACCGCGAGCTTGTCCCACGGCAGGTCGCTGGCGCTGGCCGCCGCGCCGGCCACGGCGAACGCCCACACAGCCACGGCCGCCACGACACAGGCGATCATCAGGGCCGCGGTCTTCTCCAGTACGAGCCGCCGCCGCGAGACGGGGTAGGAGAGGAGCACGTCGATCGTGCCGCGCGACTCCTCGCCGGCGGTGAAGCCGCTGGCCATGCCCGCCGCCAGCGCCACCATCAGGGCCGGCAGGATCATGGAGAAGAGCTCGATGTGGAGGAAGCCCACGAGCGTGTTGGCGTCACCGATACTGGCGCCGAAGAGTTTCGCGGCCGGGCCCAGCTTTTCCAGCATGGAGCCCAGATCGAACATCTGCGAGTAGGTTGGGAAGAGCAGGGCGAAGTAGCCGGTCATCCCGCCCATGCCGAGCGAGACCCAGAACGTGGGCCAGCGCAGGTCTCGGAGCGTCTTGGTGAAGACGTTACGCAGCAGCATGGCTTGCCTCCTCTCCCGCCGGCGCGCTCGCCGACACGCCGTCGCCGGCTCCGTAGTAGGCCATGAAGATCTCTTCGAGGCTGGTCTCGATGCTCCTGAGGTTGCGGACCTCGAACTCGGCCGCGGCCTTCACCAGCGCGTCCAGGCTGCCCATGACCGTGCACCGGAGCGTGCCGTCCTTGACAGCCACGTCTTGGACGCCGGGAAGGCCGGCGAATGCGGCTGCGTCAACCGCGCCGACGAAGTCGATCTCGAGCCTCCGAAGGGCTCGATCCTTGAGCGCCGCGATCGACTCGACCGCAAGCAGCTTGCCCTCGCGGATGATGCCGACGCGATCGCACAGGTGCTCGACTTCAGGCAACTGGTGCGAAGAGATGAAGACGGTTCGCCCTTCGCTCCGGGCCTCTTCGCAGAGGCGCTCGAATTCGAGCTGGACGAAGGGATCCAGGCCGGACGTGGGCTCGTCGAGGATGATCAACTCCGGCTGGATCATGAAGGCGGCCACGAGGCCAACCTTCTGCTTGTTGCCGCGCGAGAGGCTCTTGATCCGCTTGGAGGTGTCCAGTTCCAGGCGCTCGATGAGCTTGTCGCGGTAACCGCCGTCTATCTTGCCTTGCAGGTTCCCCAGGTAGGCGAGCAACTGGTGGCCGGTCAGATCGCTGTAGAGCGACAGCTCGCCGGGGACGTAGCTGACTCGTCGGTCGATGGCCAGGCGGTCGCGGTGGATGTCCAGGCCCAGCACCGTCGCGGAGCCGCCCGTGGGCCGGATCAGGTCCAGCAGCAGACGGATCGTCGTGGACTTGCCCGCGCCGTTGGGGCCGAGGAAGCCGAAGATCTGGCCCGTTTCAACGACCAGATCTACGTCGATGATTCCGCGTGATCTGTGGCTGTACCACTTGGTGAGCCCGTGGGTTTCGATGGCGGCCGTCACAAGGGCCTCCTTTTCGAGTTGCCGGCGCTCCGTCCGCTCCGCGATCGAGCCGCTTCGAGATTGCGCATCCCAAGAATGAACCAGGCGGAGCCCCTCCACATGGGATACGTAGCGGACCTAACGGCCCCGTCCGGGCCATCGTAACCCCCTGAGCGTGCCAGTACCGACGGCCGCGTATACACGACGACGGTCACCCCCTGAACGACCGGCTCAAGCCGGGAATACACCTACACGCCTTCCCTGCCGAATGCTTCGGGTCGCACTACACGACGAGTCGCACGCCGTTCATCGGAAGGCTCGTTGGCCACCCAGACAGGCAAACCAAGGATTGGCCACATGTCGATCGCCAGCTATCCCGTGCAGGACCGTCGGGGGGCGGGTCGTTCGGCTTCGGCGCCGCCGAGACCGGCACGAGCAGTAACTCACGCGCTGATCATCCACCAGGCCGAAATCGTCCGCCTCGGCGTCTCCACGATGCTGAGCAGCGGATCCTCCTGTGAAGTCTCGAGCGCGGCTAGCGTCTACGAAGCCTTCCGGCTTGCGTCGGACATCCACCCGCAGCTCGTGCTCTTTGATTTCGTACCGGCCGAAGGGCCCGAGGTCTGCCGTCTACTGGCAGCCCTGTGGCCGCGCCCCCGCCTGATCGCCCTTGTCACCCGTGGCCGTGAAGTCGCTCCGAACGACTGCCTGGCCGTCGGCGCCGACGCGGCGATGTTGATGGACAACGTCAACCGGGAGACGTTCCTGGTCGTCATTCGTCGCGTCATGGATGGCATGGGTCCGGTAGTCGCCGGCTTTCCGAGCGTCAACGAGCGCCTCGACGCCACCACCGTGGACGAGGGCCCGGTCTCTCTCCTTACCCCGCGAGAGCGCGAGATGCTCTACCTCATCGGCCAGGGCCTCTCCAATCGCGAGATCGCCGAGTCGCTGGTCCTTTCCGTCAAGACGGTCGAGGCCCACCGAGCCAACCTCAGCCGCAAGCTCAACGTCCGATCGCGGGCGGGGCTCATGCGGTTGGCCCTCACCGGCAGCCTGGCGTAGCCATGATCCCGCTGACGCGCCCCGACGGCACCCCCTTCCTCGTGAACCCCGACCGCATCGAGCTGGTCGAGGAGACCCCGGATACCGTCCTGACCCTTGCCGACGGCAAGAAGATGCTCGTCCGCGAGACCGCCACGGAAGTGGCCACGCGCTTCCACTACTACCAGCGATCGCTCCACGTCGACGCCCGTTTCGGCGGCCGGCGTGCCTACGATCCGCCGCCGGAACACGATCCGGCTCAGTACGAACATCCAAACCGCGGGCGCCTTCGCGCCTACGGCGAGACCACGAAGGAATAGGCGCCGAGTATGGACGCCGGAATCGGCATTGGTCTCTGTCTGGTCGTCATGCTGGTGGCCGACGTCCTCGACGGCGGTTCGCCCGCAGCCTTCCTGAACCCGTCCGCCATCCTGCTGATCTTCGGCGCGACGTTCGGGGCGACGATCGCCTCCACGTCGCTCAAGCAGTTCATGACGATGCCCAAGCTTCTCGGGATGAGCATGAAGCCGCGTGTCAGCGACATGACCACGATCCGCGAGATGCTCATCAAGTTCGCCGAGCGGGCCCGCCGCGAAGGCCTCCTGGCCCTCGAGAGCGACGTTGAGGGGATCCAGGATCCGTTCATCCGGCACGGCCTCCAGATGGTCATCGATGGCCTGGAGCCCGATACCGTCGAGGACATCCTCACGATCGAGATCGAGTCGATGCAGGCCCGGCACATGAAGGGCATCGACATGTTCGCCAAGATGGGCGGCTACTCGCCGACCTTCGGCGTCCTCGGCACCGTCATGGGTCTGGTCAGCGTCCTGGCCAACCTGGCCGATCCGTCCGGTCTGGGCGAGTCGATCGCGACCGCTTTCATCGCCACCCTCTTCGGCGTCGGCGCGGCCAACATCCTGTGGCTGCCCATCTCCGCCAACCTCAAGGGCAAGGACGCCGCCGAGGCCAAGGAGCGCCACCTGGCGCTTGCCGCCATCCTCGCCATCCAGGCCGGTGATAACCCGCGCATCGTGGCCCAGAAGCTGGCCGCTCACGCCGGCCCTGAGGCCGAGGCAGCTCCCGAAAAGGGCGCGTCGTCGTCCACCGTGGCGGAGGCAGCCTGATGCCAAAGCGAGCGCGCGGCCACTCCGAAGGGCCCCACGACAACGAAGAGCGTTGGCTCCTCACCTACGCGGACCTGATCACCCTCCTGTTCGTTCTCTTCGTCGTCATGTACGCCATCAGCACCACCGACGCACGCAAGTTCGTCGCGCTGGCCCAGTCCGTCTCGGCCGCCTTCAACGCCGATGTCATGCAGGGCCAGCAGGCCATCAGCATCAACAACGGCCAGGACACCACGGTTATTCAGGACCAGAGCGCTTCGGGCACGAGCCCTGTCCAGTCGGACCTCAAGGCCATCAAGGCCGCTCTGGAGGACTACGCAATCGGCCAGGGCCTCGGTGGCGAGGTGGAAGTCGGGACGGTGCCTCAGGGAATCGTCATTCGGCTCAACGATGCACTTCTCTTCTCGTCGGGCCGGGCCCACCTGGACGACCACGCCCTGAAGCTCGTGAAGCAGGTCGTGGACATCATCAAGCCGTTTCCCAACCCCGTCCGGATCGAAGGCAACACAGACGCCCAGCTGCCGGACGGCGTGCTCTACACAAGCAACTGGGACCTCTCCACAGATCGAGCACTGGCCGTCCTCAAGGCGATGGTCGACATGCAGATGGACCCGAGCCGGCTTTCCGCCCAGGGCAACGCCCAATACAACCCCATCACTCCAAATGTGGACGACGCCTCGAGAGCCAAGAACCGCCGCGTTGACATCGTCGTCATCTATCCACCCGATAGCAGCAGCCCATCGGCCGCGCCGATAGCCCTGCCGTCCTTCTGATGAGAGATCTGGAGTACCGCCGGTGAAACTCCCAATCCCGAAGGGCCGCCGCGCAATCCTGGCACTCGGCGTGCCGCTTGGGCTGGCCGCAGCAGGCGCCTTTGCGTTCACCACGATGTCCGCGGCCAAGGTCGCTCCGCCGGCCGTTCCGGATCCGGGAGCAGGCCAGATCGGCCCGGTCCTGGCCCTGGAAGACAAGGTTATCAACCTGACCACCGCCACGGCCGGTGGCTACAAGTACGCCAAGATCGGCGTCTCGATCGAACTTCGCCCGAAGGCCGCCAGCTTCTACGACCTGCACGGCAAGGAGCGGACGACGTCGGAAACGACCGAACTCGCCAACTACACGGATGCCGGCCCGCTTCTTGTTGATGCGGTCGGGTCGGTTGTCTCCGCGCACGACTCCAGCACGCTCACGTCCGCGGATGGGCGTGACAAGCTCAAGACAGAGCTGCTGGCTGCGTTCAAGAAGATCCTCGGGGATAGCACCGTCATAAGTGTGCTGTTCACCGATTTCGTGATGCAGTAGGCGAGTAGAACCATGCTGTCTCAGGCCGAAATCGATGCGCTTCTTGGTGCAGTAGCCGATGGCTCACTGCCGAGTGAGGATCAGCCGCCGTCCCTCAGTTCGGACGGTCGGATCGTCAAGACATACGACTTCCGTCGGCCTGCGAAGTTCTCCAATGAGCAGCTCCGAACCCTCCAGGCAATCCATGAGAACGTCGGCCGCGTTGCGGCGGCTCGGCTTTCGGCCTTCCTGCATGGATCCATCGTGATCCAGCTGGCCGGCACGGATCAACTCATCTTCGATGACTACGTGACTCAGCTGAGCCTCCCCACCGAGCTGGTCGTGATGGCCAGCACCGGCCTCGGCGGCCCGTTCATGATCGACCTGGACCTCGGCTTTGCTCTGGCCGCAGTCGATCGCCTCCTGGGCGGACCCGGCCGCATCCCGAGCGAGCGGACCGAGCCCACGTCGATCGAGACGGACCTCATCGCTCGTGTTGTGGGGCACCTGCCGCACGCCTTGAACGAGGGCTGGTCCCACCTCCAGACGCTCGACGTGAATGTCACCGAATCGGCGCTCACGCCGATCCTCCTCCGCGTCGCCGCTCCGGCGGAAGTCGTGGCGGTCATGACATACGAAGTCCGCTTTGCCGGACAGACGGCACCGATGACCATCTGCTATCCCTACGCGAGTCTTGAGCCGCTTCTCCCCAGGCTCGCGGCAACGATGTGGTACGCCCAGCGGCGGCCCGCATCCGGCAATTCAAGCGTCCGCGAAGTCCTCGAAAACGAAGTTCGCTCCGTTGAAATCCCCGTCTCCGCCACTTTCAGGGCGGTAGACATCCCGGTCGAAGCTCTCGCGGCGCTGCGTCCGGGTGACGTCATCAGGTTCGACGAACACTTCGACGAGCCTGTCCTCGTGGCGGTTTCCGATCAGGCCCAGGCGTGGGCGATCCCCGGTCGAGTAGGGGATCGCGTCGCCCTTCGCCTGGTGAGCCCGCTTGTGCCCATGGAGGCCTGACATGAGCTGGGAATCATTCGATTGGAAGCCCGCGGACGGCGCCTCGCTCGGCGCCGGAGCCTCGATCCTGCCTTTGTGGGGAATGCTTCGCTCGGCCATTGCCGAGGGTATCTCCGCCGACGCGCTCTGCCCGGTCACCATCGGTGAACTGACGGTTGGGCACGTTGCCTTCGCTGAGACCCCAACGCCGCTCCTGCCGACGCGCTCGTTCGAGCTTCTCGGCACGGATCGCCGCGGCGCCTGGGGTGCACTCGATCCGGACAAGGGCGACAAGATCGGTGGCAACGTCTACACCGCGGACCGGCTCCAGGAGCTGGTTCTTGAGGCCCTTGACGGCGCCTTCGAGGCGATGCTCGGTGAGGGTCTGGGCCTCGGCAAGCCGGTCGATAGCGCGGCGCCGGACGCGCCGATGCTCCTCCTGCGCCTGCCGATCACCTCTGTCGACAACGAGGAACTTGTACTGATCTCCGCCTACGACGAGGCAGTCGCGGGCGAACTGTCGGCTCACATCGTGGCCCTGCAGGCCCTTTCGGCCGAGGCGGCGTCTACGCCGCCGCCCGCCGCGACACCGGTTTCGATGCGGCCTCAGGAGTTCAAGGCACCCGCGTCGCCCACTGCTGCGCGACCCGCTGCAGTTCCGGCACCGGCACCCGCACCCGCGCCGGTCGTTCCGCCCGTCCCGGCCCCGCTGCCGGCCAACGTGCGCCAGGCCCATCTCCCGGAACTGACCGGATCCCCGACCGGAACACCGGGCTACAACATCGATCTCCTTCTGGGAGTGACGCTCCAGGTCGCCGTGGAGATCGGCCGCACCACGCTGCCGATCCGCGATGTCCTGGCTCTCACCCCCGGCTCCATCATCGAACTGGACAAACTGGCCGGTGAGAAGGTCGACATCCTGATCAACGGCCGGCCCATCGCTCAGGGCGAAATCGTCGTCGTCGACGAGAACTTCGGCGTTCGCATTACGGACGTCGTTGCTCGCACCCAGCGACTCTCCCCGTCGGGCCGCTGGTCATGAGCATGGCGGGCCGCCCGGACGCCCCGAACCGCCTCGTTGCGTGGCGGGTCGACATGCGCCGCGCAGGCTCGGGTCGCCGCATCGCCGCCATCGCCTGCATCGCGGGCCTGGCCGGTGTGGCCCTGATCGGCTCCATGCATCTGACCGCCGCATCGGGCGGTCAGGCAACGGCAACCGGCGCGCTCACCGCTGCGACCGGCGTGGGAACTGCCTGGGGCACCGACTCCGGAACGGGCATCAATTGGATGGACCTGGTCCCCAAGGCTCTGATCGTTCTGATTCTGCTCTTCATCACCCTGCGAGTCCTCGGCAAGGTCGGTGGTGGAACGGCCAAGAAGGGCGGCCGGATGCAGGTTCTGGAATCCCGAACTCTCGCTCCCAAGGCCTCCCTCCATCTCGTGGCGATTGGGGAGCGCCGTCTCGTCGTCGGGCTGACGCCCAGTGGCATGGTCTCGCTGGCGGAACTGGATGCCTCCGAGCTGGAAGCGGAAGAAGCCACTGCCTCCCAATTGGCTGCCGTCGCAGACACCACCGCCGGCCAGAGCCCGGCCGGACTTGCCCCGCAGCCCACTTTCGCGGC
>DASVKT010000002.1:0-2626 GCA_036385235.1 Candidatus Limnocylindrales bacterium
GAATCGCCGGTTCGCCATCCTTGCCCGGTCGTTCGAACATCGCCGGCTCTCGCCGCTCGTTGGCGCGTCGGTGCGTGGCGCTCACGCTACGCACCTGCGTTTGTCCGGCTGTACCGGACAAGATCGACCACAGACGCAAGATCTGAGTCCGGGCGAGTTCGAATCGGGCGATTTGGCCCGCGATTCGGCCGCGATTGCGCTCTTCGACGGCCGTCGACGACCCTTTCAGACCCTCAGAGGCCTTCCAGTCACGAGTCTCGCAATGTCAATCTTCGTACAGGGGCAAAGTTGTCCGGCTGTAGCGGACAAACGCAACTTATGCGTCGGCGGATTCTCGACAGAACCGCCGAGGAAAGGGCGAATCGGGAGACTAGGGACGCCTGCGCCCCCGAGCCTCAGCCGTTGACCCTGGTCGAGCCGGTCGGAACATCGAAGCCCACGAGCTTGCCGCCGTCGATCATCCATAGCGTGCCCGCCGCGGCGAAGATCCACTTCGGGTCGTTATCTGTTGGCTTGGTCGGCAGAACGTAGGCGAGGCCAAAGTCGATGCCGGATACCGCCTCGAACCGCTGAAGCTTGCCGTCCTGCGAGTACCCCCAGAACTCACGGTCCAGTGTGAGGATCGACCGGCCCGGGTACCGGAATACCTTGGCCGTAGTCCCGTCGACATTCATCCAGACCAGAGTCGTATTACCCCCGGAAACGCCCGCCGAGCCGCTCATCATCCAGCACTGGCCCTCCACATACGTCGGGCCATCGGCGACCTTGGGATCCAGCCTGGATTGACCGATCGTCCGGCCCGTCGACGGGTCTATCTCGGCGATCGTGGCGCCTGCGTCTCCGGCCGTAAATGCCCAGATGGAGCCGCAGCCGAAGCGCGGCTCGGCGGAACCACTCCAGGGCACCGTGGCGAGCGCGTTGCCGGTGGACGGGTCCAGTCGCTCCAACTTGCTGCCCGTAGCCACCCACACGCCGTCGGACGCTGCTCCGACCAGATAGGTCTGCGGAAGGGTCTGGGTGACCGCGCCCGACGTCCTATCCAATCGATAGGTCGTGGACTCGGCCCAGCAACTTGGACCGCATACCTCGTCCGAAGACGCGGATGAAAGCCACAGGCCGTCCATTACGAGTGGCCTGCCAAGACCCCCGGCAAAGGCAGGGCCCCCGTATACGTGCTTGAAGACGCCCGTGCCAGGATCCACGGCAACGCCGCCCGTCGGCCCCGTGAGGTAGATGACCCCACCGTCGTCGGGCGGCTGATCGCGGTCGGCGATCGTGATGTCCATCGGTAGATCTATGGCGATGCCGGTGTGCGCCATGCGGGTCGTACTGGACGCTCCCGGGACCATCGACACGGAGCTGTCGGAGAACTGCGTAGCGGACCGTGTGGGTGTCGGCGGCGGCGCCGGCCAAATGGCGGAGGATACGACCGCAATCACCATCACCACGACGCCGATGACGCCCACAACGGAGGCCGCCACCAGATTTGCTACGAACCTCGGGCTGCGGGAGCGCCCTGCCGGACCATGCTCATCGGCATGGGACTCGTCGCGATAGTCCAGAAAGAACTCGTCCGGATCGGCCGTCCGCCGCGGCGTCTCGAGGGCCGGCGCACGGGTCGATGAGGAGGACTTGAACCGGGCGGCGATATCGCGGCTGCGGCTGCGGCTCTTGGGGGTTCCGGGGGCCGCGTCGAGGACGGGCGCGGCAACATCCGGACGTGGCGCCAGACCGTAGCGGTTCCAGTCCTCTCGCTCCGTGTCGTCCAGCCATTCGGCGCCGGGCGTCGCGTCGTCTACCTTCCGGGTGGTCACGATTGGAATCCTCCAGCCGCACTGTCGCCCAATCGATTTCGCCTGTACATCGCCACTCCCGAACATCGCTGCCGACGCTACCCGAGGCTTCGCCGGCCTGCCTATTCGTAGAGTGGCCGGCGCCTGCCACATCCATCCAGACGTGCACGAGCGCCGGCATGTTCAGCTGCCCGGCAGAACTTACCGCTCTCCGGATTTATCAGCGAATCGGAAGCAGGAATGCTCCGATCCCAACGGCCAATCCGATGGCGAGACTGGCCAGGCCGATCTGCAGGGACCTCATGCGATCGCGCCGGCGGGCCTCCTGGTCCAGCACCTGCTCCGAGGCGCCCAGTTCACCGAAGTTGAAGACACCCGTGGATCCGAATGCTGCACAGAAATGGAGCCGGGCCTGAAGGTAGCCGGAGGCAGCCGCGGCAGCGGTCAGGATCAGGAATAGGCGGGCCCAATGCGGCGCGGCCAGGGCCAGAAGAACGGCAAATAGGGCCAGCGATACCGCCAGACCGGCGTGGCCGGACCGCCGACGCCTGGAAATCTCGGCGGGCCCGATATTGCAAACCCCGGGCTCATACGCGACGATCTGAAGTGGACCTGTACCTGGTGTGTTGGGCATGTTCACGAACCTCGATTCGTGAACATGTTATCCCTGCAATCACACGATCCAAACAGATCTCATGAGAAGGATCGCCAGATGGCTCGCCCCGACGCAAGCCCGGCGTTCAGGCCGCAGAGTAACCCACAAGCCCCCGCTCCCCACAAGAACCGCCAGGAATCGGATGGCCTGACCGTGAAAATCTGCGCCCTCGACAGAG
>DASVKT010000003.1:0-11408 GCA_036385235.1 Candidatus Limnocylindrales bacterium
GCCCTGAACGCCCTGGCGCAGGACGTCGTCCACGAAACGGAACGCCTCCACCATGGAGGTGTTCTTCTGGACGACATCGCGGAGGCGGTCGTTGGGGATTGTGATGAGCGTGTCTACCTTGGCCCGCAGTTCTTCGGCGGCCCGATCCGCAACCAGCTTGCGGCGAGTGCCCTCGAAGGCGAACGGCTTGGTGACCACGCCGATGGTAAGCGCACCCAGATCCTTGGCGATCTCCGCGACGATCGGCGCAGCGCCGGAGCCGGTGCCACCGCCGAGACCGGCAGTGATGAAGACCATGTCCGAGTCTCGGAGCGCGTCCGCGATCTTTTCAGAGTCTTCTTCGGCAGATCTCTGGCCGATGTTGGCGTCTCCGCCAGCGCCCAGGCCGCGGGTGATCTTGTCACCGATGCGGATCTTGTGGGGCGCGTCGGACTGGAGAAGGGCCTGGGCGTCCGTGTTGCAGGCGATGAACTCAACGCCCATCATCTCAGCCCGAATCATTCGATTGACGGCGTTGCTTCCCCCACCTCCGACACCTATCACTCGGATAAGCGCGAAGTTTTCGGAATCGGACCGTAGCGGCATTTTTGATCCTCCGGTGGATCTCCGGCAGATGTGTTGTCGTGCGGTCCGGCCCCCCCGGATTGTTAGGACCAGTGTGTGACGGGGCTGGCTCGGATGCCACGGAGTATACGCCTAGTTGAGGAATTGCGGGTGCGAAATCGCACACTGAAACGAAGGGTCCACGAAGGGCCGGTGAACGTGTGTTCGCACTTTCGAGGCGGAAGCCCGGAAATGGGCATACGGCCCGGTGCAGCCTGTGGAGAGCCGCCCTCAGCCGGCCAGGAAGGCCAGTCTCACGGTTCGAGTCGCGTTGTCCTGATTGGGGTCCAGAAGTGCCACGGACTGCCAGGTACCAAGCGTCAGATGGCCCCCGACGACCGGGATCGAGACCGACGGCGCGGCCACGATGGACACCAGATGGTCCGCTCCATGGCCCGGCGACCCGTGCCTGTGGACCCAGCGATCGTCGCGCGGCAGGAGCCGGTCCAGGGTGGCCACAAGATCCGTGTCCGAGCCTGCCCCGAGCTCGATGATCACGACGCCGGCCGTGGCGTGTGGGACGAAGACGGTCAGCAGCCCGTCGCCCTCACCGGCCACGAACTGATCGCACGCGGCGGTCAGGTCGTAGAGGCCGCGGCGATGCCCGGTCTGGACGGCGATCTCGGTGGTCTTCACGGTCGTCGATCCGCGCGGCCCGCGGCCGGCGCAGACCGGCCGTCTCCTCTACGGGAAGAGGTTGCGTGCGGCATTGCGGACGCGCCCAAGCATGCCACCGGCCGGCGCTGTTGGGTAGGGCCCGCGCTCGCTGGCATCGAGACCCTTGGCTCCCCAGTAGAGCAGCCCAATCGCCGTGCTGTAGGCCGGGTTGATGATGTTGTCCGTCAGCCCGCCGACGCCGGTCGGCCCAGCGACTCGGACCGGCATGTTCAGGACTTCGCGGCCCAGGGCCGCAGCACCGGCAATCTGTGAGGCGCCGCCGGTCAGGACCAATCCCGCCGGAAGCATCCCGTCGCCGGTCGAGCGGATCTCGGCCGACAGCATCTCGAAGGTCTCCCGCATTCGGGCTTCGATGATCCGGCAGAGATCCAGCCGGCTCACGGTTCGGCCGGCAGCCTCACCCAGCGTGGACACGTTGATCGACTCGCCGCCCATCGCCGTGGAAAGATCGCAGCTGCCGTGCTGGATCTTCAGCTCCTCGGCCACTTCTAGGCTCGTCTTGAGCCCGATGGCGATGTCGTTGGTGACGTTGTTGCCCCCGACCGGCAGTACAGCCGTCTTGTACGGCGATCCGTCAAGGAACAGGGCCAGGTCTATCGTGCCGGCGCCGATGTCTGCGACGGCGACGCCAAGTTCCTTTTCCGTGTCCGAAAGAACCGTCTCGCCGGACGCCAGTGAATTGGAGACCAGCTCGTCGGTCTTCACGTTCGCGGCCTGGACGCATTTGGCCAGGTTGCGGACCGCGGTGGCGGACGCGGTGACGATGTGCGTCTCGATTTCCAGGCGGATGGCGCTCATCCCGAGCGGATCTTTGACGCCTTCCTGACCATCCACGATGAAGCCGCGCGGCAGGACGTGCAGGACTTCGCGGTTGGAGGGAATGGTCACGGCCCGGGCGACTTCCAGAGCGCGCTCCACGTCCTCGCGGGTGACTTCGCGGTGGTGGCCGCTGACGGCCACGGCGCCGCGCGAGTTCTGGCTCTCGACATGCTGGCCGCCGACGCCCACAAAAGCGCGATCGATCTGGAGGCCGGAGAGTCGCTCGGCGTGATCCACCGCGCCGGCGATGGAGCGAACGGTCTGGTCGATGTTGACGACCACGGCTTTCTTTAGACCGCTGGCCGGCACCACTCCCTTGCCAATGATGGTCAGGCTGCCGTCACTCGACACTTCGCCGATGAGCGCGCAGACCTTGCTCGTGCCGACATCGATACCGACGAGCACTGCTTCGCGTTCCACTCGCTCCCGTCCTCGGTGATGGGCCTCGACCTCGAGGCGTTGTCTACTTGGGCCGTCCGGCCGCGCCGGTCTAGATCCGATTTGTCATGTCAAGGCTAACCGACCCGAGGGAGACCGGGCAACCTCGGGTCGCAAGACCGGAACTCAGTGCAATATGACCGTGTCCGAATGGCTGGAACTGACGTCCGATACCAGGATGATCCAGGCCACTTTGGCCTCGCCCCAATTCGCCAGGGCGGAGCGGAGGTCGCGGACCTGCGTCGGAATAACGCCCACCTGACGCACTGTCGGGGCATAAAACCCGAACTCCGCAACCCAGCCGACCGGGACGGAACTCAGGGTGAAGCCGTGCGTGTCGTCCAGCACGACCGCAAGCGCGGGTGCCTTGCTGCCGACGTCCGTCGGGGTCAGGTTCGCGAGCCGATAGCCCGCGTCCAGGCCGACCGGGTCCACAATCCCACCGAGACCGAGACCCGCATCCGTAGTTCGCCGATCGAAGACGACGGCCAGACCCAGGGCTGCCGGGCCGGACGTAGCCGCCGGGTCGGGGGTCGGCGCGGCCGCCAGCGACGGAAACAGCGACGCGTTATTGGTTGGCCCCGGCGAACCGGTCGGGCCGGCGGTAGCCGGCGGAGTCGGCGTCGCCTTCGTTCCAGGCTTGGGCGTCGCGGTCTTCTTGGGCGTTGGCGTCGGCTTTGGTATCGGGGTCGGCGTCGGTGTGGGCGTCGAGGTCGGCGTTGAGGTCGGCGCCGCAGCCGAGGCATCGGCCCCGCCAGAACCCGAAGGCGAGGCAAGCGGCCCGGCATCCGACGGAATGGGATTGCCGGCCGAGTCCACCAGGCCGAAGAGCTGCCCATCCTCATCCACGACGTAGCGGTTGTTCCCGATCGTCCAGACGAGCTTCGGCACGCGCTCCTGGATCGTGACGACGACGGTGGAGGGCAAATGCACTACTACGCTGGCGGTCAGGATGGCGGGCAATCGGACCAATTCCGCCGCCGCCTTCTCTGTCTCGATACGGAAGGCATTCGGCGCGCCGTCCATGCCGAGGATCGATCGGATCTTTGCTTCGCTCGTGAAGGTGGCCCCGTGAATCTCGAGCGTCTTTACGGCAAAGGAAGGGGCCATGCCGACGGCGAACATTCCGGTCAGACAGGCGCCCATGAAGATGAGGGCCGCGATCTGGGCGGACCTCAGACGGGGCGTGTTCCGCCGAACCGGCGTCCGCCGAACGTGGGCCGTTGAGTTGCGAGGCAGCAGGTTGCGACTCATGCCGACGCCTCCGGCCACTCGCCCCAGTCGCCGGTGAACTCGATTTCGTACTCCAGCACGACCCCGAACCTGGCTGCCACGGCCTCACGGGCGCGGTCGCCCAGACGCCTGACCTCCGACGCCGTTGCGCCACCCTCGTTGACGATGAAGTTGGCGTGCTTCTCGCTGATCGCGGCGCCGCCGAGTCGCGCTCCCCGCAAGCCGCAGGCGTCGATCAGCCGACCCGCCGAATCCCCGGCCGGGTTTCGAAAGACGCTTCCCGCGCTCGGCAGGTTCAGGGGCTGGTGCTCCCGGCGCCAGGCCCGAATTTCCTCGAGGTTCGCCTTGATCGTCGCGGGGTCCGCCGGCGCAAGGTGGAAGGTGGCGGTCAGGATCAGATCATCGGTGGACTTGAAGCAGCTGTCCCGATACGACATGGCCAGCTCGACAACGGGCCGGATCGTCTCTGCGCCATCCACGCCCAGCACCGTCACGGACTCCAGGGCACCGGCGACATCAGCGCCGTGCGCCCCGGCGTTGGCCCAGACCGCACCACCCACGGTCCCGGGAATCGCCAAACCAAACTCCAGGCCCGCGAGCCCGGCCTTCTGGGCGATGGTCGCAGCTCGGGCCAGTGGGAGGCCGGCATCGGCCGTGAGCCTGTCGGCGTCGATGCGGCAGCCCTCGGCCCGATTGAGGATCACCAGGCCGCGCACTCCCCTGTCCGAAACGACGATGTCGCTGCCGCGGCCCAGGACCAGGTACGGCAGACGCGCGGCCCGGGCGGCCCGGACCAGGGCCGCGAGCGAGGCAACCTCCGCGGCCGTGGCCAGGTAGTCCGCCGTTCCACCGACTCGCATCGTCGTATGACCGGCGAGCGGCTCGTTCCGCAGGAGTTGCAGTCCGGCCAGGCGCGCCGCCTCCTCCGCGGCCCCGGCCCACTCGGACGCCGGCAGGCTCGCGGCCGGATCGGCGGACCCGCCGATCGCCCGGCTCACCCCGCCGATCCCCCGGCCATCTCCGCCGATCCTCCGCGCGACACCGCCTCGATGTGGGCCTCGTCCGGCAGTGGCGTTGCCAGTGCCGCGGCCATAACGAGCTCCGCGACCGCGTCCGCGGCGCCGGGCCTGGCAAGGGCCCTGGCGGCGGCGGCCATCGCATCGTGTTCCTTGCGGTTGTCGACGATCGCGGCAGCCGCGAGCAGCGCCTCCGCATCGAAGTCCGCGTCCTCCACCAGACGCGCGGCTCCGGACTTGACCATCTGCTCTGCGTTGCGACGCTGGTGGCCGGCGGCGTGCGGGTACGGCACCACGACCATCGGCAGCCCAAAAGCGGCCACTTCCGCCAGCGTGGAGGAGCCGGCCCGACCCACGACCAGGTCCGCCGCGGCCAGGGCGAGAGTCATTTCCTCGTCCAGGAACTTCTCCGGACGGTAGCGCCCCCGCATCTCCTCCGGCAGCGCCCCTCGTCCGGCGACCGCCTCGTCGTAGCCGGCGTCGCCGGTGACGTGGATCACTCGAGCCTTGTCGATCAGACGCGGCAGCGCATCTGCGACTGCGGAGTTGAAGCGGCGAACCGCCTGCGAGCCACCGAAGATCAGAATCAGCTTGTCCCTTGCCGGGATCCCCAGCTTGTTGCGAGCCTCGGCCCGGGTCGCCAACCGGGGATCGCGGATCGGCGTTCCGGTGACAAAGCAGGGACGCTTCTGCCGGCCGAGCGTTCGGCAGGTGCTATCGAAGGCAACCGCAAGGCAGCCGGCCAGCCTGGCGGTAACTCGGACGCTCCGACCTGGGACCACGTTGCCGTCCCACATCACGACCGGCACCCTCATCACCGCTGCGGCCATCAGGACCGGCAGCGCCACGTAGCCGCCCGTCGTGAAGATGGCGGCCGGGCGTCGAAACAGGAGCATCGCCATGGCGAGCGGCACAGACAGCGAGAGGCGGATCGGGTCCAGAACCATGTGATAGTCCAGATCCACCGATCTGAGCGAGCGTACGAATAGCCGGTTGAACGGAATCCCGGTAGGCGGAATGACCGTGGACTCGATACCACGGTGACCTCCGACCCAGCGCAACTGAGGTGCGTCGGGTCTAGTCTGCAGAGACCGAGCGACGGCGAGAGCCGGGTAGATATGTCCCCCCGTACCCCCGGCCACTATCAGTAGACGCACTAATCCAACCTCGTTCAACGGTTTCGCGCGAGATGGAGAGCAAGATCCCAACCGCAGCCAGGCTGACAGTCAGAGACGAGCCACCGGCCGACACGAACGGCAACGTGATTCCGGTAACGGGAACAACAGCCACCACGACGCCGATGTTGATCAACGCCTGGAAGCATATCCAAGCTGTGATGCCCGCGGCGACAAGCCCCCCGAATGTGTCGGGGGCCCGAAGCGCCGTGCGGATGCCAGCATACGCAAAGGCGACGAAGAGGCAGATCACGACGGCCCCGCCCACGAGACCCAACTCCTGAGCAATGACCGAAAAGATGAAATCGTTCACGTCGCCCGGGACGAAGATGCGGCTGTTCCCGAGCCCGGTGCCGAAGAGCCCACCCGCGCTCAGCGCCTCCAAGCCTCTGACGGTCTGATAGCCGTCGCCAGAGCGCGCGGCCCATGGGTCCAGGAGAGTCTGGATGCGCTTGAACGGGTAGTCGCCGACGGCCAGCACCAGAAGTGCGGCACCGAACAAGCTCACGATGCCGGCGATGACGATGTGGAAGAAGTTCGCGCCGGCGACGAAGAAGAGTGAAAAGGCAATCAGGACCACTACCGCGGTGGTGCCGAGGTCCGGCTCGCGGGCGATCAGCACCAGGAAGGGCGTGACGATGATCGCGAACGGGACCGTCCCCTTGAAGAAGCTCCGAATACCCAGCCCGCGCGTCGCCAGCCAGTGGGACAGGTAGACGACAAGACCCAGCTTGGCAATCTCGGCCGGGTGTATCTCAGGCAGCGGACCGAGATGAATCCAGCGAGCCGAGCCGTTGTGGGAGACGCTCAACGCCTTGAGTGGTCCGGGCAGCGGCACCAGGACGACGATCAGCAGTGTCAGTGCCAGCAGGGCCAGGGGCACGCTGGCGACCCGCAGGTAGCGATAGTCGACGCGCATGAAAACGACCATCGCCACAAAGCCGAGCAACCCGGCCATGACCTGCGGGGCAACGAGCTGGAACGTGTTCTGATGCTTGGCATAAGAGTCGATGGCGGAAGCCGAGTAGACCATCAGGATGCCGATGGCGGTAAGAGCGATGACCGTGACGAGAATCACGAAATCCGGCTCGTGAGCATCGCGCTTCAGGTCCGCCGGGTTGTCGAGAATGTTGGTCTGGCGGGAGCTGACGGCGCTGGGCCGACTGGGGCCGTCCTTGCGACGCAGCCGTTCCCGCCGGACGTATTCCTCGGTGTCCTCGCGGCGGTCCTGATTGCCGCCCATCAGACTTGACCCGCCACCCGGCGTCGCTCCGCAACTGCCTCGGCCGCGGTCCGGAAGGCTCGGCCGCGAGCGGCGTAGTCGACGAACATGTCGAAGCTGGCTGCGGCGGGGCTGAGCAGCACGGTCGCGGGTCCTGCCTGCCCGCCATCGGCCAGAAGTCCACGGGCAATCTCATCGGCCCGATCCACGGCGCTCTCCAGCGTGGCCGCCTCCTCGACGCGAGCCAGGCCATCCGCCTTGAACATGGCCGCAAGCGCCGGACCGGACTCGCCGATCAGGACGGCCGCATCGGCTCGTTCCGCCGCAACCGGCCCGAGGCCGGACAGATCCACTCCCTTGTCTCGGCCACCGGCGATGAGGATCAGAGGCCGCGGAAAGGACCGCAGCGCCGCAATGACCGCGTCCGGCTGAGTCCCCTGCGAGTCGTTGATGAACCGAACCCCGTCCACCAGGGCCACCTGCTCGAGGCGATGCTCTACGCCGGTGAACGCGGCGGTGGCAACGCGTATCGCGTCCGGGGCAACCCCGAACATCAGGGCAACGGCAATTGCGGCCATGGCGTTGGAGACGTTGTGGGCGCCGGGAATTGCAAGCTCGGCGATCGGCATGATCCGGCAGCGAACTACAGGCCCGGCCGCCGAAGCCAGCACCGGCGCAGCCACCTCCGGCCCAGCCACCTCCGGCCCAGCCACCACCCCGGCGCGCGCAAGCCGCCCAACCCCGTCGGCCACGATCCAGCCGTCCTCGACGCCCATCCCGGCGGCCACCGGCAAACCCCGCCGATACGTGACGACCGGCACCGTCGCCCCATTCTCATAGGCCGCCGCGATGGGATCGTCCGCGTTCAGAACCAGCACACCGGCCGGGTCCACGAGTTCGGCCAGCCGATGCTTGACCTTGCGGTACGCCTCAAGGGAACCGTGGCGGTCCAGATGGTCTGCAGTTACGTTCGTGTAGACGGCGACCGTGGTTCCGCAGGAAAGCGTCGGCATCTGCAATTCCGACAGCTCGATGACTACGCGGTGGTTCGGCGTCAGTTCCGGCAGGCGCTCAACCAGCGGGATGCCGATGTTTCCGCCCAGGACAACCGGATGGGCGGAGTCGGCCGCCAGCAGCGCCGCCAGCAGCGAGGAAGTGGTCGTCTTCCCCTTTGTCCCAGTAACCCCGATCGTCGGGCATGGGCACATCCGGAGTACCAGATCCGTTTCGCTGACCAGCGCGGGAGCGCCGGCGGGGTCCGCCCTGTGGGCCGCGACGACGGCCTGGAGGGCCGCCCGCAACTTGGGCTCGGCCGTTGGAAAGTCCGGGTTGATGCTCGGCGAAGTGGCGATGAGGTCCGCGTCGGCCCAGGTGCTCGCGGGCTCGACGTCCGGCCCAAGGCGAAGCTCGACGGCCCGCCCGCCGAGCGACTCGATCGCCCGGGTCAGCTCTCCCGCCGGTCGTCCGTCATAGACGGTGACTCGCGCGCCGGCATCGACGAAGAACCGGGCCAGGGCGATGCCGCTGCGGGCCAGTCCCAGAACGGTCACCGATCGGCCGCGAAGGGTGCCGGCCCGGATTGCGTCCGTGGTCAGATGCTCAAGCTGGATAGCGCTTCCGGACACTGCCCTAGCTCGCCGGGATCGAGGCGACGAAAAGCGTCACCCCCATCATGCCGGCGAGGGCGCCGACGATCCAGAACCGCATCGTGATCTTCTCCTCATCCCAACCACCCAACTCGAAGTGGTGGTGGAGAGGGGCCATCCGGAAGACCCGCTTCTTTCGCAGCTTGTAGCTGCCGATCTGAATGATGTCCGAGGCGACTTCCAGCACGAAGATGATTCCGACCAGCGGCAGGATCAAGACCTGGCCCTCGATCAAGGCGACGACGGCCAGCATCCCACCCAGCGATAACGCCCCCGAGTCGCCCATGAAGACCTGGGCGGGATGAACGTTGAACCAGAGAAATCCCATGATCGCGCCGACAGTGATGGCGTTGACCATGGCCAGGTTCGGCTGCAGGGGCTTGTTCAGCAGAGCGATGATCAGGAAGCTGATGAAGGCGAACACGAGCGTGCCGCCGGCCAGGCCGTCGAGGCCGTCGGTCAGGTTCACGCCGTTACTGCAGCCGACGATCGCCACGACGGCCACGATGACGAACAGGACTGCGCCTATCTCAACGCTGTGCCCGGTGAACGGGACCGAGAATGCCGCCGAGTAGACGACATTGCCCATGAACGGCACTCGGAAACCATTGAGCGCAAAGTGGTTCTGGACGTAGACCGCCACGACGATCGCCACGATCAGCTGCCACAGGATCTTGTGGCGGCCGCGGATGCCGATGCCGGTCCGGGCGTTCATGTAGTCATCCACCGCGCCGAGCGCGCCGACCAGGGCAAGCACAAATAGCGGCGAGTAGGTGGAGGCATCAAGAGCGTCGAAGATGACCGCCAGGACGAGCGTGACGCCCACGATCAGGACGCCCCCCATGGTGGGCGTTCCCTGCTTGACCAAATGAGTTCCGGGGCCGTCTTCGCGGATCTGCTTGCCCATCCCGAGCCAGCGCAGCAGCCGCAGGAATGGCGGCATCAGGATGACCATGCACGCGAAGGCGAGCAGTAGACCCTGAATGAATTCCACGCCGTGCTCTTTCACCGAACCTCCTCACAGGCCCGGCGCGACCCTCCCCACGCGTCGAAGCCGGCAGTCCCGCCTCTGCCTGGGAACCCGACAGACTCACTGATCGGTCTGGCGAACGGGAATGTCCGTCTCGCTCCGGTGGCCATCACCGTCGATGCGGGCCGAGACTGCCGGAGACGAGATTCGGTCACGCCCTCAGTGTCGCACAGCCAACCCCGCCGAGTGCGGAACTCGGCCATCAGCCAAGCGGCTTCGCGGTCTTGCCGCTTGGCGGCGGCGGGCCGTTCTTGCTCGGCGGGATCTTCTCGGTCACTACAGAGTCCGTGGCGATGCGCCGGAAGAGCTCGGTCGATTGCATCGGCATGGGCAGAATGCCCTGACCGATGCTGGTGGGCTTGCCCTGGTAGATGACCACGCCGATCGATAGGTCCGGCTTGTCCTGGCCCACCCAGCCGTAGAAGCTGTAGTTGTAGATGTTCTCCATCCACCCGCCTTGGCCCTTGTTGAGGGTCGGATCCCAGATCTGGGCCGTGCCGGTCTTGCCGCCCACGTAGTAGTTCGGGATCCAGGTCGCCTGGTGGTAGGACGGGACCGCCGTAACGACGTACTGCATCAGCCCGGTCAGCTGGGACGACAGGGCGGCGGGGATGATCCGCGTCGGGGCGGCCGACGCCTTGGCGGATGGCGTAGCGCCGCCGGCCGACTCCAAGTCGCCCACGTGAGGAGTGACGGACAAGCCGCCGTTGGCCATCTCGCAATACGCCTTCATGATCTGGATCGGGGTGACCGCAACGCCCTGGCCAAATGAGCCGTTCGCGAGATCGATCTGAGCCCACGTCGTCTGCGCCGGATCGCGAACGAGGCCTGTGACTTCGCCGGCCAGGTCGATGCCGGTCGAGTGGCCGATGCCGTATGTCTGCCAGGTCTTGTACAGAACGGCCGAAGAGGCCGCCGTGTTCTTGCCGAGCTTGAAGGCAGCCTGCGAGACGCCCACGTTGCGCGACCAGGCGACGATGTCGGCGAAGGTCCGCCAGCCTGTGGCCTTGCGGTCGGCGTCCGCGACCTCCTGGCCGCCCGGCAGCGAGAGGACACCGGTGTCGTTGATCTTGGTGGTGAGCAGGGTTGTCTTAGAGTCCAGGGCGGCCGACGCCGTAAGCATCTTGAAAGTGGAGCCCGGCTCGTAGACCTCACTGACCACAGGGTCGTTGAAGAGCGACGGGGCCTGCGCCGCGACCTGCGAGTACATGTTTGCGTCGTATGACGGGTATGAGGCTTCGGCCAGGACCGCACCGGAATGCGGGTCCATGACCACGGCGGAAACGGCCTTGGCCTTGTCCGCCAGCCACGTCGAGAAGACCTCCTGCTCCACCTGGAGCTGGAGGCTGGCATCGATGGTGGTTCGGATATCCTGACCGTCCTGGCCCGGATCGATGATGTGCTCGCCGCTCAGACTGGGGCTATTCGGGTCCACGCTGATCACTTCCGGCTTGCCGGCCAGGAGCGTGTCGTACTGCTGCTCCAGGCCGTACTGGCCGACGCCGGCAGCATTCACAAAGCCGAGCATATGGGCGGCCAATGACGTAT
>DASVKT010000004.1:0-4846 GCA_036385235.1 Candidatus Limnocylindrales bacterium
ACCGTAAAGAAACCGCAACAAAGTGATCCGAAACGGGGCTGGATGCGTGGCGGCGTCTACGCGGAGGTGGCCCCCGGCCACCTCCATGGTGTTGCCCGCCAGGTGGGCATAAGTGACCACTTGCCGGCGGGATCATCGGCCGCCGAGTTATTCCTGCCCGTCAACTGGGCAGTCGTGACAGAATCGGCGCTCAATGGCCGGACTTGCCCGCCGGTAGGGCTGATTCGACAGCCGCTAGTGACATCACGTCGGCGCCGTGTCCGACATGCCCGCCAGGTGGGCACCGCACCACGTCAAGCGACCCACATGCAGATTCTGCTCGCGTGGTGGGCAAGACCGACCGGCCAGAGCCGCGCGCCGAGCCGAGAGCCGCGCGCCGCGCCGCGCCGCGCCTGGCCGCGAGCCGCGCCGAGAGCCGAGAGCCGCGAGCCGAGACGACGCGAGCGATCCGGAGCCGGGTGCCGGGCCGCCGGACCCGAACCTACATCGTCTCCGGCGCGGAAATCCCCAGCAGGCCGAGGGCGTTGGCGAGGGTCGTCTTGGTGGCCGCGACCAGGGCGAGTCGCCCGGCAGAGCGGTCCGGCTCCGTTTCGTCCACGACGCGGGCGTCGCGGTAGAAGGCGTGGAACGCGGTGGCCAGTTCCGTGGCGTAGGTGGTGACGCTGTGCGTCTCCTCGCTGGCGGCCGCGTCTTCCACGACGTCCGGGAGGCGCATGATCTGGCGGGCCAGTGCGGCCTCGGGCGCGCCCGGGAGCACGGCGGTCAGCAAGTCGGCGAAACGGGCATCGTCGGCGGCCGGGACGGCGATGCCGGCGTCGGCGGCCTTGCGCAGGATCGACGAAACGCGGGCGTGGGCGTACTGGACGTAGTAGACCGGGTTCTCGGCCGACTGCTTCTTGGCCAGCTCGATGTCGAAGTCGATGCCGCTGCTCGCGGCGCGTGAGGCGAAGAACCAGCGGGCGGCGTCGACGCCGATCTCACCGAGCAGCTCGTCCAGGGTGATGAACTCGCCCGTGCGCTTGGACATCGGCACTTCCTTGCCGTCGCGGACGAAGCGGACCCAGGCCGTGAGGATCATCTGGACGTGGTCGCGATCGAAGCCGAGCGACTCCGCGGCGGCCTTGACGCGAGTGACGTAACCGTGATGGTCCTCGCCCCAAATGAAGATGAGGCGCTCGTAGCCGCGGCTGAACTTCTCGACCAGGTAGCCGATGTCGGCCGCGAAGTAGGTGGGTGCGTTGTCATCGGTCGAGCGCAGGATCACGCGATCCTTGTCGTCGCCATACTTGGTCGACCGGAAGACGAGCGCGCCTTCGTCGTCGTAGACATCGCCGGCAGCCTTCAGTCGATCGACCGCCTGCTGGACCCAGCCGTCCTTGTGCAGCGTGCTCTCCGAGCGCCAGACGTCGAAATGGCAGCCGAGGTGCTCGAGGCTGGCTTCGATGCCCGATCGAACTTGCTCGGAAGCCCACCGGCCGACGGCCCAACTGGTCGTTTCGTCGCCCTGCCGGGCGGCTTCGAGAACCGAGTCCGGCATCTCCTTGGCCATTTCGTAGACGTAGTCGCCGTGGTAGCCGTCTTCCGGGATGTCGCCGCCTTCGCGGATGGCCACGACCGACGCGCCCAGATTCTTGACCTGGCTGCCGAAGTCGTTGAAGTAGTACTCGCGAGTCACCGTGTGGCCGGCGGCGGTGAGGACGCGGCACAGCAGATCGCCGGTGAAGGCGCCGCGGGCGTTGCCGATGTGAAGCGGCCCGGTTGGGTTCGCGGACACGAACTCGACGTTGATGCGCTCCGGATTGGCGACCTTGATGCGGCCCCAGGTCGCTGGGTTGCTCACGATCTGGCGGGCCTGAGCCGCGAGCGCCGCGTCCGAAAGACGGATGTTGAGGAAGCCCGGAGGCGCGATCTCGACCGCGGCAATCGGCGAATTGGCCTCCTGCGCTGCCGTGACGACGTGGGCCGCGATTGCCCTGGCCAGGTCCATCGGCGACTTGCGATACGGCTTGGCCAGCTTCAGGGCGATGTTGCTGGCGAAGTCGCCGCGGGCGGGATCAGCCGGACGCTCGATCTCGATGACTGTCGCCGCCGGTTCGGCCGGAGGGGTGGCGGGCGAGGAGCCGGCGCCACCGGTGGCGTCGCCACTCGGCGCAAGGTCCGCCTGAGCAAGCTTCCAGGCGGTTTCGATGGATTCGCGAACCTGAGTTCGCAGGCTGGGCGCGGCTACAGCGGTCATGGGGGAATGGTAGCGAGCCGGAGCAGGTCACGTGGTCGAACTCATGGCGCCGGCTACTGCAGCCGGGCAGTGTTTGACCATTCGCTTGAGGATGACCTTTGGACCTGAAGGCAATCACCCGGCAGCTCTTCGCTACCAACTCCGGCACGGACGTGGACCGTCTGGTCAAACGGCTGGTCAAGGAATCCGCGCAGCAGAGGGAAGTCGTAGTCGAGATCCTGATGGACTACGCAAGGCGTGGCCCGGTGCAGCATTGGCGGGAGTTTGTGATGCTGCGCATCCTCGACCTGGTCGAGCCGGGTCAGGACGAGCACCGCGGCTTCTTCGAGGAAACCCTGCGAGATCCAAGGACCGCCTATTGGAGCGTGAGCGGTCTGATGAAGACGGCAGGACGGCGAAGTTACGAGACCCTGACCTCGTGTGCGCTGGACACCTCAGTGGAGGCGGAGGTACGTGCGAATGCAGTCAGATGCCTCGCCCGGGATGGCCGATAGACTTTCATCGCCGGTCTGGCCGCTGATCCCGGGGTTGGAGTGAGAACGAGCTGCCGCTCGATGGATTGCGCAGATGGGCTCAAGCCGGCTACCCGCCGGGGATGGGCTTCGCACCGCCCGCACGCCACCCCGATCTGGACGCCCCCACCTGCGAACTGGACCGGCTTGCCCTGGCGCTTGATTGCAAGCTCTCGAAGATACGGGCGGACCGCCAGGATCTCGCGGAGCCGACGAACTGGCTCGCTCCGGCCGCGGAGGAGGACCTGGTGGCCATACGGTCGAAGTGGCAGCTGCCAGAGACCTACGAGGAGTTCCTGCGCAAGTTCTCTCCCCTGAAAGTGACGGTGACCGGCCGCGGTTTCGGCACGGGCCTGCATATGTTGGGCGCCAGCGAGTTGGTCAGCGGCCAGGCAGGCTACGCATACAACTCCACAGAGAACCGCCCGATCGAGGATTGGCCTTCGGAATACCTGGTCATCGGCGACGTATTCGCCGATCCGCACATCCTGGACCTGTCGGCCACTAAGGCCGTAGACACGCCGGTTCTCACGGCACCTCACGGCGTGCGGGTCTGGCGATTCCAGAGTGTGACGCCAACGTTTCTGGCATTCCTCAGGCGACTCGCCCGGTAGGGCCTGGCTCGAGAATGCGCGCCACCCGGGCGCCCGGCGCGCGACAGGATCCGATGGCTGTTGCCCACCTGGTGGGCATGTCGGACACGTGACTGCTCACCGGCATACCCGAACCGGCGATTCTGCCCGACTTGGGATAGATCCCGGCACGTCGCCCAGACTTGCAGCCCAGTTGCCGGATCAACCCGTCAACGGTGTACCCGATTCCGGGCAGAATGCCGCGCCCATCCTCGCCGCTTGTGTCACAACGTCGCACATGCCCACCACCTGGGCAGCGGACCGC
Organism: Candidatus Limnocylindrales bacterium; assembly: GCA_036385235.1. Classification (GTDB taxonomy): domain Bacteria; phylum Chloroflexota; class Limnocylindria; order Limnocylindrales; family CSP1-4; genus Fen-1039. The sequence goes on from DASVKT010000004.1 coordinate 3,646, forward strand.
CCGATTGAGGCGTTTGGCAGGAATTGCTCAGGGGTTGGGCAGCCTCGACGATAGAAGGGGCGACCCTCCGGCGCCGGACACAGAAGGGCGGGCGCCTCGCGGCGCCCGCCCTTGCGAGTGACCCAATCGCGGCCTACGCCGGCCAGACCCAATCGCGGATCTCCGGGGCGTCATCGCCCTCGGCTCGGGTGTAGGCCCGGGCTTCGCAGCGCTTGTCTTCCATCAGCTGGCGGACGTGCCCGGCGCGCTGGCCGAGACCGGGGATTCGGTCGATGGCATCGATCACGAGGTGGAAGCGGTCCAGGTCGTTGAGCATGACCATGTCGAACGGAGTGGTGGTCGTGCCCTCTTCCTTGTAGCCGCGGACGTGGATGTTGTCGTGGCCGTTGCGGCGGTAGGTGAGGCGGTGGATGAGCCACGGATAGCCGTGATAGGCGAAGACGACCGGCTTGTCAGTGGTGAAGAGTGAGTCGAATTCCTTGTCCGTCATGCCGTGGGGATGCTCGGAGTCGGGCTGGAGGCGCATCAGGTCTACGACGTTTACGACGCGGATCTTCACGTCCGGCAGGTACTGGCGCATCAGGTCCACCGCGGCCAGTGTTTCCAGAGTTGGGACGTCGCCGCAGCAGGCCATGACCACGTCCGGCTCGCCGCCCTGGTCGTTGCTGGCCCAATCCCAGATGCCGATGCCGCGGGTGCAGTGCAGGATCGCCTGCTCCATCGTCAGCCAGTTCGGGGCAGGCTGCTTTCCGGCCACGATGACGTTGATGTAGTTGACGCTGCGCAGACAGTGATCGGTCACCGACAGCATGGTGTTGGCATCCGGCGGCAGGTACACCCGGATGATCTCGGCCTTCTTGTTGACCACGTGGTCGATGAAGCCCGGGTCCTGATGGGTGAAGCCGTTGTGGTCCTGGCGCCAAACCAGGCTGGACAGCACGTAGTTGAGCGACGCGATCGGGCGGCGCCACGGGATGTCGCGGGTCACCTTCAGCCACTTGGCGTGCTGGTTGAACATGGAATCGATGATGTGGATGAAGGCTTCGTAGCAGTTGAACATGCCGTGCCGGCCGGTGAGGAGGTATCCCTCCAGCCAGCCTTCGCACTGATGCTCGGACAGCACTTCCATGACGCGGCCGTCGACCGACAGGACGTTGTCCTTGGCGTCTTCGGGGATGACTTCGGCGTCCCAGGCCTTGCC
>DASVKT010000005.1:0-4798 GCA_036385235.1 Candidatus Limnocylindrales bacterium
CTGTTATTTGACGCCCGGCCGGAATCGAAAGCGCCCGGCCAATCAGCCGGGCGCCATCTCGAGTCGCGAACGGTCAGGCCGGCTTGGCGGCTTCGACAAGGGCACGGGCGGCAGCTTTGTCGCTGAACCAGAGGGCGTTGATCTCGGTGTATTTGGTCCACTCGGCCGGCAAGGCGTCTTCGGCGAAGATCGCGTTGACCGGGCACTCGGGCTCGCAGGCACCGCAGTCGATGCATTCGTTGGGATCGATGTAGAGAGTCCGGTCCGTGCCCGAATCGAAGTGGATGCAGTCGACCGGGCAGACGGAAACGCACGCCTGGTCCATGACGTCAACGCAGGGCTCGGCGATCACGTAGGCCATTGGGTTTCTCCTGGTGTGATGGGTTTCCTTCGGTCTGATCAGGAGCCCAATCGGCGCTCCGTCGTCTCACGCTGAGCGTACCACGCAAGCCGCCCTCGGCGAGGGCCGCGCGCCACATAGGACGCTACATATTGGGCTCGTACTCGGGGTCGAGGTACTTCTCCGGGTCTTCCTGGAAGTCCAGGAGACAGCCTCTACTGCAGAAGTAGAAGGTCTCGCCGTCGTGTTCGGTCTTGAGGTCGGTATCGGTATCGACCTGCATTCCGCAAACGGGATCTTCGGCAGCTGCCATCGGTCTCTCCTTGGTTCCAACCGGCGATCGGCCGCCACGATTGCGGCGCAGCCGGACCTCCATGTCTGAGTTTAGGCCGCGAGGCCTCGATCGTCATCAGGCAGCGTTCAAGATGGCGGAAACCGAGCCGATTGCCCGCCTAACGGCAGTCCGCAGGGCAGTCCGTGATGCCCGGAAGGGCCCACACCACCCCAACGAGCAGCGTAGGATGCTTCCCATGAACCCGCAGCTGGTCGACAACGCTCGCAGGACGCTCGAAGCGGAGAGCGCGCGCATTCGAATCGAGCTGTCCGAAGAGGTCGAGCACCCGCGCGTCGCCCACGGAGCCCAGACGGCGGCCGCGACCGAAGTGTCCGAGAGCCAGCGGGGTCAGCAGCTGCGCCAGCGCGAGGAATTGCACCTCGGCCTTATCGAGAGCGCGCTGCGCCGGATCGACGCCGGTGGTTTCGGCGTCTGCCAGGTTTGCGGCAAGCCGATCGTCCTCGAGCGACTGGAGGCCCTGCCCTGGGCCCAGGACTGCCTCGACTGCCACGCCAAGAAGCGCCGCTGAGGCGGAACCGGGAATCGGGCGCTTCTCCGGGCGTCAGCCTGACGTGCACACGAGGGCTGGCGCTCAGGGGCAGGTGTTGGCGGGCGTTGGCTTCCCGTACCAGGTGCTGTCCTGGCCGAACCAATCGATCGACAGCGCGGCCACCTTATCGTTGAGCAGGCAACTCGAGGCGGTCACATTGCTGATGCCGTTGATCGAATAGGTCGGGGGCGCCAGCACGATCTGTTTGATATTCCCACCGGGGACGGCCTGGCCCATGGCCACATAGTCCGCGACTTTGTTGGCGGGGAAGTCCGTGGTCACGCTCGATCCGAGTGTCGAGATCAGGTTTGGCAGGGCCAATATCTGGTTGGGCTGGGCCATCTTGTGGAGCAGCGCTATGAGGACCTGCTGCTGGCGATCGGACCTCGCATAGTCACTGTTGCCGCCCGTGCCATCGGAGCCGTGACGCGACCGTACGTAGGCCAGGGCGTGCCTGCCGTCGAGATGTTGCGGCCCGGCGGCGAGGTAGAAGCCGAGGGTGGGGCTGTCGAGCCAAACGTAGGTGCCGTCGTTGATCGTGGCCGGGTTGGTCACGTCGATCCCTCCAACCGTATCGATCATCTTCACGAACCCGAGCAGGTCCATGACCGCGTAGTAGTTGATGGGAATCCCTACGAGGTAGCTCACCTCTTTGACAAGGGTTATGTACGGGATGTCCGGGGACTTGATCCAGCCGTGGCGGACGTAGGTCGGTATCGCATTGATCTTGACCGTAGGCGAGTCCACGCCGCCGAAATAGAACGGGAAGCTGGCGCTGTCGCGCGGCACGCTGACCATCTGGACCGAGTTGGTCTTCGGGTCGAAGCTGACCACCATGATCGAGTCGTAGAGGGTCTCACCGCGGCCTGGAGCTGAGTCCACACCGGTGAACAGGACGGTCACACGACCGCCTTCGACGGGCGGGGGAAGGCTCTGACTGGGTTGTGCCGTCTCCCCCGGCGCCAGGCTTGGCTGGTCGATCAGGTCGGGGTTGTTCGGGTTGAACACCTGTGTGCCGGCGTCGGAGTAGGCCAGGAGGTAGTAGCCGCCGCCGAGGTGGCCGACCACGATGAGCACCGCAAGCAGCGCCAGGATGCCCCGATCAATGACCCGATGGGACTCTCGCGGCTGGCCGCCCAGGAAAGCGTGCACGACGGCCACGAGCCGCCACGCCCCCAGCAAGATCAGGATCGCGACTGCGGCGATGCCGACGTTGCGGTCGGCGAAGAGCTGTGCGGCGAAAACCACCGCGCCCCGCTGCAGTCCGTAGACCAGCAGCAGCAAGACAAGCACTACGGGCACCGCAAAGACAGCCGCAGCGCGGCGCTTCCCTTCGTAAAGCTGGCCGAGGCCAGGCCACACGAACGAGAGAAAAGCTGCAATTGAGGGTGACCGCCCGTGACCCCTCGCGGTCGGTTCGTTGGTATTCAAGATCATTGACTCTACTCGAATAGCGGAAACAGCGCCTAAGACGCCGCCATCGAGTGCGCCGTGATGGTCCCCATGGGTGGTCGCAGGCTGCTACTTGACGGCGCTGCTGTCGACCACGACCCGGTTGCGACCGGCCCTCTTGGCTTCGTACAGTGAGCGATCGGCCCGCGTGAGCACGTCAGACTGCGTGTCGTACGGGAGCGCGGACGTGGCGCCGATGCTGACGGCGACTCGGAGCCCGCCAACGATCGGACGCCAGTCGTGGCCGTAGACGGCGGCACGCAGCCCCTCCAGGAGATCGGCGGCGGCGCGCAAGCCCATCCCTGGCAGAACGACGAGGAACTCCTCTCCGCCCAGACGAGCGACGAACCTGGGGCTGGCCTCAGCGGCAGCCGCTGCCTCGCGCGCCGCGGGGGCCTCGTCCGCCTCGTTCCGGTCGCCGGGCTCCCGTTGCCCTGCCACGCCGGCCAGCAGGACCATAGCAAGCTCAGCGATAACCCGATCGCCCGCCTCGTGGGATAGGGTGTCGTTGATGAGCTTGAAGTGATCGGCGTCGACGATGGCGACAACGAGCGGCCTCCCGCCGGCGACTTCGCTCAGCCTACCGGGGAGCTCCTCGTCTACGAAGCGGCGGTTCGGCAGCTTGGTCAGCTCATCCGTGCGCGCCTGGCGCCAGTACCGCTGCGCCTCCTGGCGGGCCTCGGCAGTCTCGAAGAGCGCCTGGCGTGTCCGCGCGGCGGCCTCGTGCTGGCTGGAGCTGAGGGTGACGGACCGGGCGTGGTAGACCTTGAACGTTTCGTATGCATGAACGAATTCGCCCGCGGCGGCGTGGAGCTCGGCCTGCTCACGCATGACCTCCACCTCCATGCCGGCTAGGGCGCGCTCGATGCATATCTCTCGGCACCCGTCGAGGGTTTGCTTGGCAACCTCAAGTCGGCCCTGCTTGCGCTGAACCTCTGCCAGGGTCAACGTGAGCTCGGCCGGCGTGACGGCCTGGACGTCGCCGTCGCTGCCCAACATGTCGAGCGCGGTCCGGAGAGCGACCTCGGCTTCCTCGAACTCGCCGAGTCCTATGTGAACCCGGGCGAGAGTGTCGAGAAAGGCCGGATTGAGCCCGAACTCGCCGGCTGCGGCGAGGGTGCGAAGCTGCCCAGCCGCTTGCCTCGCCTCTTCGGTATTGCCTGCCAGGGACTCGTTGTAGGCCAGGTTGTTCAGGACGTTGAGCTGCCGTTCGACGTCCCCGAGGGCCACGAAGATCTTCTCCGCCTCACGATAGCGCTGCCGCGCCGAGTCGAACGATCCGATAAGGGCGAACGCGTCCGCCAGCCGGGCCATGAAATTCCCGCGCGTACGCGGAGGCGTGGTGTCGTCCAGCAGCTCGAGGGCTCGCAGGGCGTGGTCGAGGCACGTGGCGGAGTCACCCACGTTCTCGAAGATGGCCGCGAGGATCAGGTGGCTGCGGGCCAGCAAGGGCCGCGGGCCGTGCTCGCGGGCCCAACGATTGACCTCGGTGGCCATGGCGGCGGCGGTCGTCGTCTGTCCGGTGCGCTGCAGCATGTCGGCCTGGATCAGGCGGGCGCGCATCTCAAGATCGGTCGCGCCGATCAGGCGAGCTTCAGCTTCGGTCCGAAACGCCACCCGCAATCGATGCTGGACCTGGGTAGCGCGGTCGTGCTCGAGGTCGTCTAGTAGCTCCGAGAGCCGCTCGCGTTCCTCGTCCATGGCTCCATTGCGATCCATCTGTCAAGTCACCCGGTGGGGATATCGGCTCCCGGCCCCATGCATGGTAGCGCCACGGTGGCGCGCGTCATCGTCCTTTGATCGGAGAAGACGCCCGTATCGCACGCCAGAGACGACGAAACCCGGCCTGGCGACCGGGCTTCACGTTCGGAGCTTGGTTGCGGGGGACGGATTCGAACCGCCGACCTTCGGGTTATGAGACGCCACCAAGCCCTCCCAGCGGCTCCCGATTGGTCCCAACTGGTCCCCTTGTGTCCCCTGCCGCGCGTGTCTCGGAAACCCCTCGGGACTCGATGGGATCAGCCGAGACGGCTCGTTTCGTTCCGCATGTGATCGGAAATGTTATCTGGCGCCGTCGATGGCCGCGGCAAGTCGCTCGGCCGCATCCTCACCAAGTCCGGGC
>DASVKT010000006.1:0-2761 GCA_036385235.1 Candidatus Limnocylindrales bacterium
CAGGCCGCAGTTCGTGCACTGCATCTGTCCGAAGTAGAGCGGGGCGTAGCAGCGGGCGCAGGTGTTTGGGGCAGCGGGCTGCGGCTGCGGAGGCGGAGCCACCGGAGTGACCGGGGCGAACGGCGGCGGGTAGGCCGATTCGGCCGACTGGTAGTACTGCGGCTGCGGGCGCGCGGCCACGGGCTGTACCGGCTGCGGAGCCACTGGAGCCACTGGAGCGACCGGGGCGAACGGCGGCGGATAGGCCGGCGCTGCCGACTGGTAGTTCTGCGGCTGCGGCGGCACCGGGGCCACGGGCGGTACCGGCGGTGTCGGCGCGTCAAGCGTCCGGAAATCCAGCCCGCAGACGTGGCAGAAGTCGGCAACGCGCTGTGTTCCGCAGTGAGGGCACCGGGTCGTCATCGGATAGATCCTCCGTCGCCCACCACCTCGCGGGCACGCAATCACCAAAGCAAAGGTGTGGATTTGGTCGGGGCGGAGCGATTCGAACGCTCGGCCTCCTGAACCCCATTCAGGTGCGCTACCAGGCTGCGCCACGCCCCGATCGCTGCGAAGGATACCAGACGCGTCGACCCGGGCCATCGAAATGGCGATGAGCTGGGAAATGACCCCTTGTTACGCCGGCCCCAAACGATGACTTGTCGCCGTAGCCGACGCCACGACCGAGCCTGCGGATTTGCACGACACGTGCAAGCGAAGGCTCGTGCGGGGAGGCAAGCGCAGGGATCGAGTGCTTGCTATGGTCACCGACCCGCCGATCGAGCGGTCTTAGGCCGCTCAGAAGCATGAGTCTTGCAAGAGAGGGGCGGTCATCTGTCGGACAACGGGCTCACGGCCTCGCATCGGGCCCCGTACGGCCAAGGGATTGCACCACTCCTGCAAAACCGCGCGATGGTCGCCTGAGGAGTGCGGGCCACTCGTTTGCGGCTACGACCCGCCGCCGAGCCTACGTCCCCTGCTGCTTCCGACTTCCGCCGGTGCTGCGCTTGGGGCCACTGGTGCCCTTGCGGACAGCCTTCCCGCCCGATGAAAGGCCCGGCTTGCCGGACCCGTTCAGCTTCACCCGCGGATCGCGTCGGATCTTTTGGCGCGGCTCGCCCTGCGACGACCGACCGCTCGCCCGCTCTCGGAAGAAAAGGCGAATGGGCGTGCCGTCGAAGCCGAACTCGGCCCGGATCTGGTTCTCCAGGTAGCGCTTATAGCTGAAGTGCACCTGCGAGGCGTGGCGGGCAAAGAAGATGAACGTTGGCGGGGCCACTGCGACCTGGGTGGCGTAGAAGATCTTGGGCGGGCCGAGCTTGCCGGTGGGCGGTTGCTGACGCAGGCCTGCCGCGCGGATGATCTTGTTGAGGTCCGGGGTCTTGATGCGCTTGCGGCGCTCACCCCAGACGTCCACGGCAAGTTCCAGAACGCGCCCAACGCGTTGGCCGCTCTTGGCGCTGATGGACACGAACGGGGCAAAGTCCAGGAACGGCACCTGGGCCCGCATCGCGGTGGCGTATTCGTCGAACGTGCGGTCCGTCTTCTCGGCGAGGAGGTCCCACTTGTTCAGGGCGATGACGAGACCCCTGCCCTCTTCCGCCACGAAGCCCGCTACATGGGCATCCTGGGCCGTCAGACCCTCGAACGCGTCGATGACCAGCACGGCGACATCCGCCCGCTCCACGGCCTTCAGGGCTCGCAGCGTGGAGTACTTCTCCGCGGCCGCGCCGCTCGCCACCTTGCCGGGGCGGCGGATACCGGCCGTGTCGATGATGACGATCTCGCTCCGGCCCCAAGTCAGGTGGGTGTCGATGGCATCGCGGGTCGTCCCGGGGATGTCGCTGACAATCGCCCGATCCTCGCCCAGCAGGGCGTTCAGCAGGCTGGACTTACCGACGTTCGGCCGCCCGACGAGGGCAATCGAAACTTCAAGCTCGTCTTCTTCGAAGGAGAGCGGCAGGTCCGTGTCGCCTTCGGCCGCATTTTCGATCGCTTCGTCGTTGCCGTCCAGGATCTGGGAGAGCCGGCCGTCGGCCATCTCCTTGGCCCATAGGTCCGCCTCGGCGATCCGAGCCTTACGGGCGATCTCCTTCTCGCTCTCCGGCGGCAGGGCCCACACCACGGCATCGAGCAGGTCCGCGACGCCGCGGCCGTGGGCCGCGCTGATTGGATACGTCTCTTCCCATCCGAGAACGAAGAACTCAGCGGCCTCGAGCTCGCGCTTGTCGTTGTCCGACTTGTTCGCGACAACGAGAACCGGCGCCTTGGCCGTTCGCAGCAGGTCCGCCGCCTCCAGGTCCGCGGGCGTCAGCCCGGTGATGGAGTCCACGATGAACAGGATGAGATCTGCCTCGCCGATGGCAAGACGCGCCTGCTCCTGGACCTTCTCTTCGATGGGATCGCCCGGGTGAATCTCGAGACCGCCCGTGTCCACGATTACGAAGCGGCGGCCGTTCCAGTCGGCATCGCCGTAGATTCGGTCGCGGGTCGTTCGAGCGCGATCCTCGACGATGGCCGTTCGCCGGCCAACGATTCGGTTGAACAGGGTGCTCTTGCCGACGTTCGGGCGACCGACGATGGCAACGATTGGAAGTGAAATCACCTGGGGATTATGCGGTATGGCGAGCCGAACCCCGAACTACCTTCGCAGCGGGCCTGCGGCGACGATGATCGACGGCAAGGAAGTGGTCCGGCCGGCAGGCGTTGCCGCCGCCGCAAGGGCGGCCTTGGCAAGCTCCTCTGCTTGCGCCGAAGCTTCCGGCGTGCCGGCGACGCGAAG
>DASVKT010000007.1:0-7356 GCA_036385235.1 Candidatus Limnocylindrales bacterium
CCGGCTCGCGGACCAGAGACTCGATCTTGTCGGAGAGAAGCGGGCCGACGAGGACTGCGGGGATGGTTGCCACGACCAGGAGCCACGCCATCTTGCGGTCGGGGTCGTCGCGCAGCGAGCGGTCGCGGATGCTGGCCAGTCCGGCCGGAATTAGCGTCATCCAGTCGCGCCAGAAATAGAGAATCAGCGCCAGCAGCGTGCCCATGTGGAGCATCACGCCGAACGCGAGCGAGTCGATGAAGGGATCCTTCCAGCCCATTACCCACGGCACAAGGATCAAGTGGCCGGAGCTGGAGACCGGAATGAACTCGGTCAGACCCTGAACGAGCCCCATGATCAACGCCTGGATGGACAGGTCCACGCGATGTCTCCTCTGGTGTGGATTTCGTCAGGGTCCCGATAACGAGTGGCGGGCCGCGATGGGACGTTCGTGGCCCCGAATGAGCGCGGGCCGGCGGTCGTGCGACCGCCGGCCCGCGCCGAGTGGCTCTGCCTAGCGGATGAAGAGCGGGGCCATCACGAGAGTGATGGTGGCCAGCAGCTTCACGAGAACGTGGAGCGACGGACCGGCGGTGTCCTTGAACGGATCGCCGACGGTGTCGCCGACGACTCCGGCCTGGTGGGCAAGGGACTTCTTGCCGAGGACATTGCCGTTCTCGTCGAGAAGCTGGCCCGATTCGATGTACTTCTTGGCGTTGTCCCATGCGCCGCCACTGTTGTTGAGGACGGTGGCGAGCAGGACGCCGGCGATCGTACCGACCATCAACAGACCGGCGACGGCCTCGTAGCCGAGCAGGACGCCGACGATGATCGGAGTGGCGACGGCGACGATGCCCGGGAGCATCATCTCCTTGAGGGCCGCGCGGGTCGTGATGTCAACGACACGGGCATAATCCGGCCGGCCGGTGTAATCCATGATCCCCGGGATCTCGCGGAACTGGCGGCGGACTTCGACGATGATCGCCTGGGCCGTGGTACCAACTGCGCGGATGGCCAGAGAGCTGAAGAAGTAGACAAGCATCGCGGCGATCAGCGCTGCCACGAAGACGTTGACATCGGCCAGGTTGACCGAGGTCATGAGATGGACGCCCTGCTTGCCGTCCTTGATCTGGTTGCCAAGAATCAGGTTGACCTTGTTGATGTAGGCGCTGAACAGAAGGAAGGCGGCCAGTGAGGCGGACGCGATGGCGTAGCCCTTGGTGAGCGCTTTGGTGGTGTTGCCGACTGCGTCGAGGCGGTCGGTGATATCGCGTGCGCCTGCCTCTGCGCGGCTGAACTCGGCGATACCACCGGCGTTGTCGGTGATGGGGCCGAAGGTGTCCATGGCCAGGACGTATGCCGTGGTCATGAGCATGCCCATCGTGGCGACGGCAGTACCGAAGATGCCACCGACGGCGCCGAGGCCGGAGTGCGAGCCGAGCCAGTTGCTGGCAAGGAGCGCAGCGCCGATCGTAAGGGCGGTGGCAAAGGTCGTTTCGAAGCCGACCGCCATGCCGGAGATGATGTTCGTCCCGGGACCGGTCTTGGAGGCCTCGGCGATCTCCCGCACAGGGCGGAAGTTGCCGGCGGTGTAGTACTGGGTGATGTAGACGAAGGCGATGCTGGTGGCCAGGCCGACGACACCGCAGCCGAAGAAGTAGACCCAGGTCGCGATGCCGTTGTCGCCGGTCGTGGAGCCGGTGTTCATCATCTGGCTGGTAACGAACGCCAGAGAAATCGCGGATAGGATCGTGGTGACCCAGTAGCCGCGATTGAGGATGTTCATCGGGTTTTCTGTCTCTTTGCCGCGGATGAAGAACATCGCGAACATGGTGGAGACGAGACCGAAGGCTCGAATGACGAGCGGGAAGAAGATCCAGGCCTCGGGATGAGCCCAATGCTGGTTCACGGCAATGGCGTAGACGGCGACGCCGAGGATCATGGCGCCGATGTTCTCGGCGGCGGTCGACTCGAAAAGGTCGGCGCCACGGCCGGCGCAGTCACCGACGTTGTCACCGACGAGGTCCGCGATGACGCCCGCGTTGCGTGGGTCGTCTTCCGGAATGCCGGCCTCAACCTTACCGACGAGGTCGGAGCCCACGTCCGCGGCCTTGGTGTAGATACCACCGCCGAGCTGGGCGAAGAGCGCCACGAAGCTGGCACCGAAGCCGTAGCCGACGATCAGGAACGGAGCGTCCTTGGTGGCGCCACCGCCGGACAGGCCACCGTTGATGGCGAAGATCGACCAGACGCCGAGCAGCGAAAGGGCAACGACCAGGAAGCCGGAGACCGCGCCACCGCGCATGGCCACCTGAACGGCTTCAACGAGGCTGCGCCGAGCGGCAGACGCGACGCGAACGTTCGCCTTGACGCTGACGAGCATGCCGATGATGCCGCACGCCATCGAGCAAGCAGCACCGATGAGGAAGGCACCGCCGGTGCGAAGCCCTATGTCCATTCCGACGTGCGAGGTGTCCGCGACGCTCTTGGTCTCGAGCAGGGAGATGACCCCGAAGATCACCACCGAGCCGACAAGGGCCAGCAGGCCGATGGTCATGTACTGGCGCTTGATGAAGGCGACAGCGCCCTCTTGGATCGTCGCGGAGACGTCCATCATTTCCTTGGTCCCGGTGTCTCGGGACAGGACGTCACGGGCGAGGTAGATCGCGAACGCGACTGCAAGCAGCCCCGCGATCGGGATAAACCACTGGAGCAGTTCTGAGTTCATGGGAGGCGAGCGGCTCCTTCTCTAGAGGGCACGGAGGGAACGCGGCGGGACGGCGCGCCTCCGGGATCGAAAGGCCCGGATCTCGTGTTCATTGCATACTCGGGCCCGGCGGAGTGTATCAACGGTAGAAAGCAGGGGTCAAACTGCGGAAGGTCCCACGAGTATGCATTCGTAGCCGCCGAACCCGGGCATTTGGTCCCGACGGCCCGGGACATTTGGCCCGAGCGGCCGCTTCGGGGCCCGCCAAACGGTCCAGAACGTCCGTGAGCGAGGAGCGCCGGGAGCAACAACGAAGAGCTGGGCCGCCCGACGCGATCGGCTACGCCCCGCCCTTCATGCGATGTCGGGCTACGAATGCCGCCGCCTGGGCACGGCGCTCCAGGTTCAGCTTCGAGAGAATGGAGCTGACGTAGTTCTTGACCGTCTTGTCCGACAGGAAGACTTCGGCCGCGATTTCCTTGTTGGTCTTGCCCTCGGCGACGAGGAGCAGGATCTTCTGTTCCTGCTGGGTCAGCTGGGCCATCTCGTCGGTGTAGGTGCCGGTGGCGATGCGGCGGACGCGGTCCAGGACCTTCTCGGTCACGGCCGGATCCAGCAGCGACTCGCCGCGGCCAACTGACTCAAGGGCGCTGACGAGGTCTCGGCCGCGGATCTGCTTGAGGAGATAGCCCGACGCGCCGGCGATGATCGCGGAGAGAACCGCCTCCTCGTCCGGGTAGCTGGTGAGGATGACGACACGAGTAGCCGGGAATTCCGCCCGGATCTCGCGACAAGCCTCGATGCCGGAGCCGTCGGGCAGCCGCACATCCATGACTACCAGGTCCGGCTCAAACTTGCGAGCCATCTCCACGGCCTCGGCGGCCGTGCCGGCTTCGGCGACTACCTGGAAGTGCTCGCGCCGCTCCAGGAGCGAAACCAGGCCCTGTCGAACGACCTCGTGATCGTCGACCACCAGAAGACGCAGGGGACGTGCCTCGATCTGGTCGGTCATTGTTCTCCTCGGTCCAAAGGCCCGTTCGACGCTTCGCGCCGGGGTACATCTACGATGATACGCGTGCCGAAGCCGGGTTCGCTCTGAACATCGAACTTGCCACCGACAGATGAGGCTCGAGCGCGCATGTTGACCAGGCCCTGATGGCCCGCGCTGCGTGGTTTGCCCGTGTCAAAACCCACGCCGTTGTCGCTGATTATCAGGATCACCTCGGTTTCGGTGGTCTCGACATGAACGCCGCCCTGCGTGGCCTTGGAGTGGCGGGCGATATTGCTGAGCGCTTCGCGGGCAATAGATAGCAGCTGACTGATCAGCTCCGGAGAGAGATCGGCATCTCTCGCATCGGCAGTGTCCAGATCCACATCCACCATGCTGTTGACCCGGAACTCGTCCGCCAACGCGGCCAGGCCACCGATCAGGCCCGCCTGCTCGAGCAGTTCGGGCCGAAGGCCGAAGATGAAGTTGCGGATGTCGCGGATGGACTGATCCAGCGAGTCGATTGCCCGCTCCACGCGAGCGGTTGCTTCCTCCGGCTCCTCGGTCATGAGGTCCGGCACGTCCTCCAGCGAGAGGCCGACGGCGTAGATGCTCTGGATGATGCCGTCGTGCAGGTCGCGCCCGATGCGTTCGCGCTCCTCGACGATGGCGAGGCGCTGGACTTGCTCGTGCAGCCGGGCATTCTCGATGGCTATGCCGGCATGCAAGGCGAACATCTCGACCAGGCGCTCGTCATCCTCGGTGAAGTCGCCGGCGGGCAGTTTGTTGGTCAGATACAGCCGGCCGATCGATCGACCTTTCGCGCCGACCGGGACGCCCAGCAGCGAATGCATGGGCGGGTGGTTTGCCGGGAGGCCGAATCTGCGCTGGTCGGTGGCGATGTCGTGGACCCGAACCGGGCGGGCCGCACGGGCAATAGCGCCCAGGAGGCCGTAGCCGTGAGGCGGCGGGCCGATGCGCTCGCGCTCGGCGCGGCTGATGCCGCTGGTGATGAACCGCTCGATGCCGAAATCCTGATCCACGATGCCGAGCGCCGCGTACTGGGCGTGGGCCAGCTCTCGGACGCGATCCGTGATCAGCTGCAGGACGCGGTCCAGATCCAGGACGCCGGCGATACCGCGAGTGGCGGAGTCCATTGCTGCCAGTTCTTCGGTTGCCTGGCCGGCACGAGCCCTGGACCAGGCCGACCCAACGACGATCTCGAGCCCGCGGGCACACTCATCGACCGAGAAAACGGCCGCCGGCGGCGCATCCAGCTGCAGAGTCGCCAGGATGCGATCGCCAAAGCGGAGGTCGTAGTTTCGGAGGCCCGCCGTTTCAGCGTCGGCATCGAGCAGAGTCCCGGCCCGCAGTTCAACCTCGGTCAGCGGCGCCGCGTTGACATGGAGATGCCCGCCGCCCAAACCGGAGCTGATGACTACGCGGGAGAACGCCGCGTCAAGTTGGGCGTTGCTCGCCTCTCCGGGTTGGCCTTGCCAGGCCTCCAGAGCCTCGGCCATTTCGCGCAGCCCGAGGAGACCTGTGTAGTCCTGACCGACGTTGGGCGTGGAATGCGGTGCGCTCATCCCGTGAGCCTAACAAACCGGCCCGGAAGGCGTCGCTACCCCGAATGGGTGCTGCCGGAGCGGGCGCCGCGCGTCACCAGCAGGTGCCATCCCGCCAGTCGGAACGGGCCGGAGGTCACTAGGCCCCCAAAGTGGCCGCCCGCACCCTTGCCAAACACGAAAGACCGGCAGCGCCCCAGCCAATCAGCCGGACCGACAGGGCCCGATGTCCAAGATAGAAACGATATTGCTCGCGACCGATGGGTCGCCCGCGTCCAAAGGCGCAAGCGACGAGGCGATGGATCTCGCGGTTCAGATGGAGGCGCGCCTCCTGGTCGTCAGCGTTCTCGGCGCTTCGTCGCGTCCGTCGGAGGCTTCCGCCGACGCTGTCGGCCCGGTGGACTCGCGCGATTCCCTCACAACAAAGGCCCAGTCCATCGTCCAGAAGGCGAAGGCCGCCGGGGCGAACGCCACGTTCCTGGTGTGGGACGGCGAACCCGGCGAGGCAATCGTGGCGGCGGCGGATTCGGAGAACGCGGACTTGATCGTCGTCGGTTCGCACGGCCGCAGCGGCGTCAGCCGGTTCCTCATCGGGTCCGTGTCGGACTACGTGGTGCGGCATGCCCACTGCCCGGTCATGGTTGTGCGGGGTCGGCTGGACGGGGCGAAGAGGTAGCGGCTCGCGTACACGCCAAGCGGAGGACTCGCGCGGCCGCAGGTCATGGTGCGCGCGTAGAGATGCACATCTGCACGGTCCGAGGCGCCGGGAGCGATTGATCGTCGATCCTGCGCGTACACGGATGCAGAAACGACTGCCGGCTGTCGCCCAGCGCCGATTCTGCGCACCGGCGGGCGCATTTTCGACCGATAGAATCCGATTCGGTCGGTTCCGCGTCAGATGTGTACTCGCTGGCGCGCACCGCGTCCGTGGCGGCGACTCGCCACTCCCCTATTTCGAATACGCCCCTTCCTGGTCCAGCTCCTCGCGGATGAGGCGGAGTTCCTCGGCGGTTGGCGCGGGAGTCACGGCCAGCGGATCGGCCAGGCGCGGCTCCCAGCCGATGGTTTCGCGGATCTGGTCCAGCGTGGCACCGGGGTGGATCGAGTCCAGACGCATCTCGCCATCGTCGTTGAAGTGGTAGATGCCCAGATCTGTGACCACCACCGTCGGTCCGCTGCCCAGCCAGCCCTGCTCACGCCTGATCTTCGCCGCCGCTTCGGCGCCGCCCAGGTTGCCGGGCGAGGTCCGGAAGTCGATCTTGTCAACGAACGAGCGCTTGCTCTGGCGCATGATCACGAAGACTTGGCGGGCGTTGATCGCGATCTCGCAGGCGCCGCCGGAGCCGGGCAGTCGCGTCTTGGGGTGGTCGTAGTCGCCGATGACGGTGCTGTTGATGTTGCCGAAGCGGTCGATCTGGGCGGCGCCCAGAAACCCGACGTCGACCAACCCGCCCTGCAGGTAGAAGCTGAACAGCTCAAACATCGGGACGATGGCGGTGGCGCCGGTGACGATGGTGGGGTCGCCGATGCTCAACGGCAGGCGGGCCGGCTTGGCGCCGAAGGCACCCGACTCGTAGACGAGTTCCAGGGCCGGGGCCACTGTGAGCCGCGCGAGATTGACGGCGATGTTCGGCAGCCCGACACCCACGAAGCAGACGCGCTGGCCGGCCAGCTCGCGGGCGGCGGCCACGATCATCATCTCCGACTTGGTGAAGGCGGGGGCCTCCGGGGCCGACCGGTCGGTCGCGCGCGGCTCGCTCATTTGTAAGTCCCGTAGTCGACGGAACCGGAAGGCGCCGAGCCCGAAGGCCGGAGGGCGGCGACCCGCTCGGCGCCGAGCTTCTCCATGTACTCCGCCCGGCCGCTGACTCCGTAGACTCATTCGTCCAGCCAGGCCTGTGTGGCGGCGGCGTCCCTGCTGTTCCCTTACCAGTCGCGATAGAAATGGTTGTCGCGGTCATAGGCACCCTAAACGTACGAGGCATGAGCGCCCCACGGCTCCACAACGACCGCGTCGACGATCAGGCCGGGGATGATGGTGCGGTTCGGGTCGGCGCGGATGACCGTCTCGTCGACCAGTTCCTCCACAACGACAATGAGGCGTTCCGCGGCGAACG
>DASVKT010000008.1:0-11781 GCA_036385235.1 Candidatus Limnocylindrales bacterium
GTGGAACGAATCTGATGGCGGAACCTCGCCTGCCCATTCTCCTTATCGCGCTGGACATCGACGGCACCCTGGTCGGCGAGAACCTGGTGGTCGGCCAACGGACGATTGACGCCGTCGCCGAGGCAAGGCGTCGAGGGATCCACGTCTGCCTCGTGACGGGCCGAATGGCCACGAGCGCGGTTCCGTTTGCGGAGACGCTCGGTCTCACCGGCCCGGTTGTGGCCCAGCAGGGAGCGATGGTCCGGACGATGCCGGCCTCGGGTTCCGTGCGGCCCGGCCGCCTGCTCTATCACCGCCCGTTGCGCCCGGAGATCACCCAGGAAGTGGTCCGCTGGTGCCAGGAGCGCGACCTGACGCCCCACTTCAACTACCTGGAGTGGATGATCGTTGGGTCCAACGAAGAGCGGCTGGACGAATACCGGCTCTTCGTAGGCGACCGCCTGCGCATCATTCCGGACGTGGCGGTGCGAGCGGCGGGGCTCGTCACCAAGGTCGTGGCCATCGGCAACGGCAATCACTCGCTGGATGTGCTGGACGAGGGCCGGGCCCAATTTGCCGGCCGCGCAGAAGTGACGTTGAGCCATCCGCGCTTTCTCGAGTTCCTGGCCCCGGGCGTCTCCAAGGGCCTGGGTGTGCGCTGGCTGGCCCGGCACTTCCGCGTGCCGCTTGCTCAGTGCCTGGCCATCGGCGACCAATACAACGACCTGGAGATGATCAGTGAAGTGGGCCACGGTGTAGCCATGCCGAGTGCCCCGGCCGCGGTGCAGGCAGCGGCCAGGTTCGTGGCGCCGCCGGTGGGGGAGGAGGGCGCGGCCCAGATGATCGAGCGGATTGCGCTGGAGGGGTGGCGGTCGCCGGAGAGTGGTGCCGCGGGCGTCGACGGTGCGGCGGTGGAGCGGCGGTGACGCGCCAGGGCCTGCGGCCCAGGCGGGCCCGGCTGCTCCCCAATGACGCCTCCGGGCGCGCGGCGGCAGTCGCGGTGCTCAAGGCCGGCGGCATCGTGGCCATGCCCACGGACACGGTCTACGGCGTGGGAGTGGCTCTGAGCGCACCCGACGGACTGCCGCGTCTGTTCGCGGCAAAGGATCGGCCACTGGACAAGGCCATCGTCTTGCTCGTGGCTGACGTCGAGCAAGCGGCGACCGTGGGGGTGTTGACGCCGGCCGCGCGGGCACTGGCGGAGCGGTTCTGGCCGGGTGGGCTCACGCTGGTACTCGCCCAGGCTCCTGGCGCCCGGCTCCCGGCCGTTCTGACCGGCGGGGCCGCCACGATCGGCGTCCGCATCCCGGACCACGAATGCCCACGCGCCCTGGCCCGCGAGTTGGGGCCGCTGCCCGTCACGTCGGCGAATGCCTCCGGTCAACCGGCCGCCAACAACGCGGTGGATGTCATGGCCCAGCTCGGCGAACGCGTCGAGTTGGTTCTCGACGACGGCCCGGCCCGGGGGGGCGTCCCTTCCACGGTCGTGGACTGCTCGGGTGGGGAGCCGCGAGTTCTGCGGGCAGGCGCCATTGATGTAGGCGTCATTGCTCAGGCGCTCTCTGAAGCTGGGACGGGGCCCATCTAAGGTAGTCCGGTGCCCGTTCTGGCCCGTGCTACACTGAACCCGTGCTACACGAGTCGAGGTGACCAGATGGCGAATCTGACGATCACAATTCCCGAGGCCGTTCTGCGCAAGGCCCGCATCCGGGCCCTCGAGCATCGCACGTCGGTCAACGCGGTGGTACGCGACTACCTCGAACGATATGCCGGCGTCGGCCCCACCGCCGAAGCGCTGGCCGGATTCCTCACTCTTGCTGAGGCGGCTCACGCCAGCAGCGGTCCGAACGGGCGAACATGGACGAGAGATGGGCTCGATGACCGAACGAACCTTCGTTGACACGAACGTCTGGGTGTACGCGGTCGACGAAGCGGATCCGGCCAAGCGCGCTCGGGCGATCGCGCTGCTCCAACCGTCGGCGGACTCGGACTTCGTAGTCTCGACCCAAGTTCTGATTGAGTTCTACGTGGTCGTTACCCGCAAGTTGGCGACTCCTCTGACGGGGGAGTCCGCTCAGGCGATGGTGGATGAGATGGCGAGACTGCCGGTCATGCCCACTGACTCGCAACTCGTGCTGGCCGCGATGGCCGGCAGCCGGGAATGGGGCATCTCGCTTTGGGACGCGCTGATCATTCGCGCCGCGGAGGTCTCAGGCTGCAACCTCGTACTCAGTGAAGACCTCAAGCACGGCGGCACATACGGCTCCGTCAGGGTCGAGAATCCGTTCCTCGCCAGCACTTAGGCCTTCGGCGGATACCCTCCACAGTCGTCTTCTCGCTCGCACGACGCCATGCCGCGCCATCGGCGACAATAGGGCCCGATCCGGTCGATGGCGCGTCGAGTGGCGGAGACGACGGCCGCGTCGGGCAGATGCAGAACAAGGAGAGCCACCATGACGATCGCACGCCGAGAAGGGATCGCCTGGGCCCGGCTGGCCGACGTAGACCCCGAGCTGTGGGCGGCCATTCGCGGCGAGACGGATCGCCAGCGCTGGAAGATCGAGATGATCGCCAGCGAGAACTACACTTTCGCCGCGGTGATGGAGGCGCAGGGTTCGCCGCTCACCAACAAGTACGCCGAAGGTCTCCCGGGCAAGCGCTACTACGGCGGCTGCGAATTCGTGGACATGGCCGAGCGCCTAGCCCAGGATCGCGCCCTCGCTCTCTTCCCCGGAGCGGAGCACGTCAACGTCCAGCCGCACTCCGGCGCGCAGGCCAACATGGCCGCCTACTTCTCAGTCCTGACTCCGGGCGACAAGGTTCTGGGTATGAACCTGGCCCACGGCGGCCACCTGACTCATGGTTCGCCGGTCAACTTCAGCGGCAAGCTGTACGAGTTCTTCGCCTACGGCGTCGATGAGAAGACCGAGCAGATCGATTACGACGCCCTCGAGAAGCAGGCCCAGGAAGTCCGCCCCAAGATGATCGTGGCCGGCGCCAGCGCCTACCCGCGAACGCTGGATTTCGAGCGCCTTGGCAAGATCGCCAAGGGCGTGGACGCCCTGCTCTTCGTGGACATGGCCCACATCGCAGGCCTCGTGGCTGCGGGGTTCCACCCGAGCCCGTTCGGCCACGCGGACATCGTCACCACCACTACCCACAAGACTCTGCGCGGCCCGCGTGGCGGCCTGATCTTCTGCAAGGCGGATTTGGCCAAGGCGGTGGACAAGGCTGTCTTCCCCGGCGTCCAGGGCGGCCCGCTGATGCACGTCATCGCCGCCAAGGCCGTGGCTCTCAAGCTCGCGGCAACGGACGAGTACCGCAACGACCAGCGCCAGACCATCGCCAACGCCAAGTTGCTGGCTGCCACTCTGGCGGAGCGAGGCGCGCGCGTCGTTTCGGGCGGCACGGACAACCACCTCATGCTGGTGGACGTCACGCCTCTGGGAGTGACCGGCAAGGAAGCCGAGTACCTGCTGGACGAGATCGGCATCACCGTCAACAAGAACGCCATCCCGTTCGACAAGAACCCGCCCAACACCGCCTCCGGGATCCGCGTCGGAACTCCGGCCACCACCAGCCGCGGCTTCCGCGAAGCGGAGATGACCCAGCTGGGCGAGATAATCGTGTCGGCCATCGTGACTCGCGACGACCCGTCCGAGCAGGCCAAGCTGGCCGCCCTGGTCCACAACATCTGCGCCAGCTTTCCGGTCCCGGGACTCCAGGAGGACTGATCACGGGCAGTCAGCCGCCGCCGGACCTGGGGGCTACTCGGGCATTGGTGGCGGTCAGTCGTCTTCCGGCGGCGCCCGGCGCTTGCCGATGAACCACGCCGTAGTCCAGGCAGTCCCCGCATTGATCTGCGGCTTCGTCCTCGCCGCTCTGCTAACCCTATTTGCTACCCCTCTTGTTCGCCGCTACGCCCGAAAGCTCGGCATGGTGGACCGACCTGAGGCGCGGCGGGTCAACAAGCGCGTCATCGCCCGAGGCGGTGGCATCGCCATCGGCTTTGCGTTCATCACCGTCTCGGCGCTTATGTTGTTTCTCAACGGAGCGGTCGGCCTGCATTTCGTAGTCGAGCCGGCTTCGTTCGGCGGCCGCAGGGTTCTGGCCCTGCTGGGAGGAGCGGCGCTCGCGGTTGCAATCGGCTTCCTGGACGACAAGTACCAGTTGAGGGCCCGCTGGCAATTCCTCGGACAGTTCGCGCTTGCCGGCCTGGCCGTCGGATTGGGCATGGTCGTGACTCTGCTCAACGTACCCTTTGCCCCGGACGTATTGAACAAGCCGGAAGGTCTGATCGCGGCGGCGGTCACCTTCATATGGATCGTCGGCATGGTAAATAGCCTCAACTTCATCGACGGCCTGGACGGGCTTTCATCGGGCATAGCCCTGATCGCGGCCATCACCATGGGTCTCATCAGCCTGGGCGTCGGCACCGGCACCGTGGAGCCATATGTCGCCCTCTTCTGCTTCATCCTCGCCGGGTCGCTGGCCGGCTTCCTGCGTTGGAACTTCCACCCGGCCCGGATCTTCAGCGGCACGAGCGGGATCATGTGCGTCGGTTATGTCCTGGCCGTCCTGTCAATCCTCGGCGCGGGCAAGATTGCCGTGGCGTTGCTGGTGCTCGGCGTGCCGATCATGGACACCTTCTGGATCACGATCCGGCGGGTCGCCACCGGCCACTCGCCCTTCGCCGCAGATCGTGGCCACATTCACCATCGCCTGCTGGACCTGGGTCTTTCCCATCGCGGCACGGTGCTGGTCATCTATGCAGTCTGCGTTCTCCTGTCCGTGCTGTCGCTGGTTCTCTCGGGAACAGGACAGATGTACGCCTTCCTCGGTCTCGTTGTGCTGTTCGGCCTGATGCTCTTCCTGATCGAGCGAATCGGCGGATCGGACGCCGTCGAGGAAGGTCTGGACGCCGAGTCGTATTACGCCGAACCACCGGCTGCCGACTCGCCGACCGTCGTCAGGTAGCTTGGCCCTTCAGGCGGCTCAATCGGGGGGTTTAGCGATTCCCGAGGTCGGCTGCTAAACTCACCCCGCCCTGCCAGGGAGTTCAGAGAACGGTATGGGGAAGACGTCCGCGTTCGTAGCGCTCTTCTCGGAGATCGCTTTCGTCCTGCTGTTCACGGTGCTGGCGGGGATTCTTACCGGGTACTGGATCGACCAGCACCTTGGGGTCATTCCCGTCTTCACTCTGGTCGGGTTCGCGATCGGCGGGGTCAGCGGCGCGATCGGTTGCTGGCGGTTGATGGCGAGGTATCTCAAGAGCCTGGACGAACAAGATCGACGATAGCGCGGGGGCGCGAGCTGCCGCGAACGGAGCGCGTGTGACGACCGACCCGGGCCTGGAGCCCGAGAAGATCGAACAGAACGAAGAACCTACCCTTCCGGCGCAGCCGGCCAAGAAAGGCCGTCGCCTTTCGCCCGGAAAGATGCTGCTGCTCCTTGCCGTCGCGATCGTCATCCTGGATATCGTCGCGGTGAGGCTGGTTCCGCCGCAAAACCCGGATCAGCCCGGAACCGCCTGCAGCTACCCTTCGTGCTTCGTGACGAGCACCATCGAGATGCCGCCCCCGGCCGTGGTCATAGATCTTCAGCCGGGCACGGCCCCGAATCCGCTGCCGATGATCTACCTCCACCCCAGCATCAGCAACACGATCTTCACGATGTGGATCGTCATGATCCTCATCCTCCTGGTGGCTTTCCTGGCCACGCGCGGAATGAAGATGATCCCGGGCCGGCTCCAGAACGTGATTGAGTGGGCGTATGAGTTCGGCTGCGACTTCTCCATAGGACTCGCCGGGGAGAAGGCGAGGCCCTACTACCCGATCTTCGCCGGATTCTTCATCCTCATCCTCTTCTCCAACTGGAGCGGCCTCGTGCCGCCCGTCGGCAGGGTGGAGTGGCTGCGCGCCCCCACCAGCGACGTCAACGTCACCATCGGCCTGGCCCTCACCTCGTTCTGCATCTTCCAGGCCGAGGGTATTCGTCGCGTCGGTCCGCTTCACTATGCGGCCAAATTCTTCCCGGTCGGTGAGTTCCGCAAGGGTGTCGGCGCCGGCCTGCTGGCGATGTATATCGGGATCATCGAGCTCTTCCTGGAGTTGGTGAAGCCCGTAACCCTGGCCATGCGACTCTTCGGCAACATCTACGGCGGGGAAGTGGCGCTGGCCGTTATCACCGCCCTGACACTGGCCCTCGCTCCCGTTTTGATGATCAGCCTGGAAGCGCTGCTCAACCTGATCCAGGCCCTCATCTTCTCCGTCCTGACGCTGGTGTTCATCGTCATGGCCATCGACACGCACGGTGAGGAAGACCACAAGCCGGCTCACGCCGGCGACTTCAACGAAGGAAACATGGTGCTGGAAGGCACCGATATGCCAATGCCTGAGGCGGCCTGACCGCCCACTATTTCGACTACCCGGTTAGCGCCGGAGTAGAGGAGGTTCATGTAATGGAGCACATCGGCGCCGGCCTCGCGGCCCTGGGCGTTATCGGCCCCGGCATCGGCATCGGCATCCTCGGCGGTATGGCGAGCAACGCGATCGGGCGCAACCCGGACGCGGCCGGTGCGATCCGCGGCAACGCAATCCTTCTTGCGGCATTTGCCGAAGGACTCGGCGTTCTGGCAATCGTCGTCGGCATCCTGGCGCTGGTCCTCAAGTAGGCCGGATTCGACGGAGCACTAACCGTGCATCTCCTTGCGGAAGCGGCGGCGCCGGCAGCCAGCGCGCCCGGCCTGTCGATTAACCTCTTCTGGATAATCGTCGTCGCCCTCAACTTCATCTTCTTCCTGGCCCTGATCTGGCTGATGGCGTTCAAGCCGATTGCCAACATCCTGGCCACCCGAAAGGCCCGCATCGAGCAAGGTCTGGCCGACGCCGACCAGGCTCGGAAGGAACGGGACGCCGGGGCGGCCGAACGCGCCCAGGTCATCGCCGAGGCTCGCCGTGAGTCCCAGGCCTTGATCGCCGCTGCCCAGAAATCAGCCCAGGAATTGCGGACGGCGGATATCGCCGCCACCCGCGAGGAGTTGAGCCGGATTCGCGAAAAGGCCACGGCGGACATCACTGCCGAGCGGGACCGCGCTCTTGCGGACCTGCAGGCCAAGGTCGCGGATCTTGCTCTCACCGCCGCCGGAAAGCTCGTCGGCGAAGAGATGAACGATGCTCGCCAGCGCCGTCTCGTCGAGGGATACCTGGCCCAGAGTTCGTCGGCCAAGGGGCAGAAGAACTAATGCATGGCATGGGCGCCGGGCGGCGCTACGCGGAAGCGGCCTTCCAGCTCGCAGTGAGCGGCGGGGCTGTTGATGCGTGGCAGCGCGATCTGGCCCTGGCCGCCGGGCTGGCTCGTGATGAGCGAATTGCCCGGGCCGTGGACAGCCCGGCCGTGCCGTTCGGCGAGCGCCGCAAGATCGTGGAGCAGATGCTCGGGACAAAGGTCTCGCCGCAGATGCGCAACTTGGCCTTGCTCCTCGCCAAGCGGGGCCGCTTTGCGGACTTCCCGGACGTAAGCGCCGAGTACGATGCCCTCGTCCGCGAGTCGCGCGGCATTGTCGCCGCCCAGGTGACGACGCCGTCTCCGCTTTCGGACAGGGATCTCGCGCTGGTTCGGGCTCGCGTGGAGCAGCTCGCCGGAGCGAAAGTTGAATTGACCACTGCCACGGATCCCAAGCTCGTCGGCGGGCTGACAATCCGGATCGGCGACAAATTGATCGACGCCAGCGTTCAGGGCCGCCTCGCGCGGCTGCGGGGACGGCTGGTCCAGGGAGCAAGCTAGACGCGCGGCGTCGAACGGAGAAGGCATGGCCATTCGATCAGACGAGATCGTCAGCATCATCAAGAACACGATCGAGACGTTCGACGTGGGCCCCGAGTCGGCCAGCGTCGGCACGGTCGTCCAGGTCGGCGACGGCATCGCCCAGATATACGGCCTCTCCGGCGCGCTCTCGTCTGAGCTACTTGAGTTCCCCGGCGGCGTCATGGGCATGGCCCTGAACCTCGAGGAGGAGACCGTCGGCGCCGTCATCCTCGGCAATGCCACCGGCATCAAGGAAGGCGACACGGTCAAGACCACAGGCCGCGTCGCTGAAGTCCCCGTCGGCGTCGGCCTCCTCGGCCGCGTCGTCGACCCGCTCGGTCGCCCGCTGGACGACAAGGGCCCCATCGTCGCCCTCACCACCCGTCCGGTCGAGCGCATCGCCCCCGGCGTCATCACCCGCCAGGGAGTGGATACTCCGGTCCAGACCGGCATCAAGGCCATCGATGCCCTGATCCCGATCGGGCGCGGCCAGCGCGAGCTGATCATCGGTGACCGCCAGACCGGCAAGAGCGCCATCGCCATCGACGCGATCATCAATCAGAAGGGCAAGGGCCTCGTCTGCATCTACGTGGCCATCGGCCAGAAGCTCAGCACGGTCGCCAAGGTTGTGGCCGTTCTGGAGCAGCACGGCGCCATGGAACACACGATCGTGGTTGTGGCAGGCGCCGAGGACTCGGCTGCCATGCAGTTCCTGGCCCCGTACTCCGGATGCGCCATGGGCGAAGAGGTCATGGAGAACGGCGTCATGATCGGCGGCCAGCTGGTCAAGGACTCGCTCTGCGTCTACGACGATCTCTCCAAGCACGCCTGGGCCTACCGTGAGATGAGCCTGCTGCTCCGCCGCCCGCCCGGCCGCGAGGCATACCCCGGCGACGTCTTCTATCTCCACAGTCGACTTCTCGAGCGCGCCGCGCGCATGAGCGACAAGAACGGCGGCGGTTCGCTGACTGCTCTCCCGCTGATCGAGACCCAGGCCGGCGACATCTCGGCCTACATTCCCACCAACGTCATCTCGATTACGGACGGCCAGATCTTCCTGGAAACGGACCTCTTCAACGCCGGCCAGCGCCCCGCCCTGAACATCGGCATCTCGGTGTCGAGAGTGGGTTCCGCGGCTCAGACCAAGGCCATGAAGAAGGTTGCCGCGCCGCTGAAGCTGGACCTTGCCCAGTACCGCTCCCTCGCCGCATTTGCCCAGTTCGCATCGGACCTGGACAAGGCCACGCGCGACCAGCTGACCCGCGGCGAGAAGCTGTCGGAGGTCATCAAGCAGCCGCAGTACGCTCCTGTGCCGCTGGAGCACCAGGTTGCGATCCTCTACATCGCTACTAAGGGTTTGCTGGACGACATTCCAACGCCGCGCGTCAAGGAATTCGAAGCGCAATTCATGCGTTTCCTGGATACCCAGCGCACGGACGTTATGAAGAAGCTCTCCACCACCAAGGTTCTGGACGACGAGATGGCCGCTGCCCTAGAGGCTGCAGCCGTCGAGTTCCGCCAAAGCTTCCTGGCGTAGCCATGAAGCTCCATTTCTCGCGTAGTCACTGGTAGTCAAAGCGTGCCAAGCCAGCGAGACATCCGCAGACGAATCAGTTCGTCCAAGAACATCAGGCAGATAACCCGGGCGATGCAGTTCGTGGCAGCGTCCAAGCTGCGGCGAGCCCAGGAATCCACGCTTGCGTCTCGGCCGTACTCGGAGCTGCTGGATGAGATCCTGGCGGACCTGGCCAGCGTTTTGAGCGGTGACGAGCACCCTCTCCTCAAGCGCCGCGAGGAAGGCAAGCGCCTGATCGTCCTGATCACCAGCGACCGAGGCCTGGCTGGCCCGCTCAATACCAACGCCATCCGCTTCGCGTCCAAGGAGATCATCGAGCACCCGGGTGAACTGGAGCTGGTGAGCGTCGGCCGCAAGGGCCGCGATGCCATGCGCCGGGCTCGAGTGCCGATCATCGCCCACTTCGCCGGCTTCGGCGATCGGCCCAGCTTCGACGACATCCTGCCGCTGGCGCGGCTGATCTCCGACGAGTACGAAGCCGGAACCTACAACCAGGTGGATATCGTCTTCACCCGCTTCATTTCCACGTTGGTCCAGAGGGCGGACATCGCGCAACTCCTGCCGATCAAGGCCAGCGCGGACACACACGGCATCCCCGGCTCGCAGTTCATCTTCGAGCCGGCCCCGGAAGAAGTCCTCAACCAGCTACTGCCGCGGTACTTGGGTACTCGGCTCTATCAGGCCGCGCTGGAAAGCACGGCCAGCTTCTTCTCCAGCCAGATGGTGGCGATGAAGAACGCCACGGAAAACGCAGACGAACTCATCGAGGACCTGACGCTCAGTTACAACAAGGCCCGCCAGGCCCGCATCACCAGCGAACTGATCGAAATCGCGTCCGGCGCCCAGGCGCGCTAGGCAACGAGCCACGCTGCGCGTGGCTATAGGAGGCACCGACAAACGATGGCGACCGCCGCCCAAACCGCAACCGGCCGAGTGATCCAGATCACCGGCGCGGTCGTCGACATCGAATTCCCGGCCGGGAAGCTGCCGGGCATCTACAACGCCGTCAACGTCAAGCGCGGTGACGGAGCCACGATCGTCTGCGAAGTCCAGCAGCATTTGGGCAACAACTGGGTCCGCAGCGTGGCAATGACCACAACGGACGGCCTGGCTCGTGGCGTGGAAGCGGTTGACACCGGCAGCCCGATCACTGTCCCGGTCGGCCAGGTCACCCTCGGCCGAGTCTTCAATGTCCTCGGCGAGACGATCGACGAGGGTGCCCCGATCGGCGCCAGCGAGCGTTTACCGATCCACCGCCCGGCTCCGGCCTTCGATCAGCAGACGACTGAGACCGAGATCTTCGAAACCGGCATCAAGGTCATCGACCTGGTCTGCCCGTTCGCGAAGGGCGGCAAGATCGGCGTTTTCGGCGGCGCCGGCGTTGGCAAGACGGTCATCATCCAGGAGCTGATCCGCAACGTTGCCCAGGAGCACTCCGGATACTCCGTGTTCGCCGGCGTGGGCGAGCGGTCCCGCGAAGGTAACGACCTGATCAAGGAAATGACCGACTCGGGCGTCATCGCCAAGACAGCCTTCGTCTTCGGCCAGATGAACGAGCCCCCGGGCGCTCGCCAGCGAGTCGGCCTCACCGGCCTGACCATGGCCGAGTACTTCCGCGACGAAGAGGGTCGCGACGTCCTCCTTTTCATCGACAACATCTTCCGATTTACCCAGGCCGGCTCCGAAGTCTCGGCCCTTCTCGGCCGAATGCCTTCGGCGGTCGGTTACCAGCCGAACCTGGCCACCGAAATGGCCGCGCTGCAGGAGCGCATCACCTCTACCAAGAAGGGGTCGATCACCTCGCTCCAGGCCGTCTACGTGCCCGCGGACGACTACACGGACCCCGCCCCGGCCACCACCTTCGGCCACCTGGACTCGACTATCCGCCTCGAGCGGGCCATCGCCGAGCTGGGCATCTACCCGGCCGTCGATCCGCTGACGTCCACCTCCCGCGTCCTGGATCCGCTCATCGTGGGCCAGGAGCACTACGACACGGCCCGCGAAGTTCAGCGAGTCCTGCAGCGTTACCGCGACCTGCAGGACATCATCTCGATCCTGGGCATCGACGAGCTGTCCGAGGAAGACAAGGCCACCGTCGCCCGGGCGCGGCGGCTGCAGATCTTCAACTCGCAGCCGTTCCACGTGGCCGAGGTCTTCACGGGCCGACCGGGCGCCTACGTCGCGATCCGCGACACGGTGGCTTCCTTCAAAGCCATCCTGGAGGGCAAGGTGGACGACTTGCCGGAGCAGGCGTTCTTCCTTGCGGGTACCCTGGACGACGTGCGCGCTAACGCCGAGAAGCTGGCTAAGTGAGTGGCATTGCGTCGGCAGCCACCGGCGGCTGCGCTCGGCAAGCCTTTGCTCCGCGGTACAGAGACACGTCGCGCGTGCACTCGGCCATGTTTGTAGAAGGATGAAGT
>DASVKT010000009.1:0-5301 GCA_036385235.1 Candidatus Limnocylindrales bacterium
CGGCTTCTGTCACGTCCAAATCCCCGCGCCGCGCAGTAAGGCGCGCGCCGCCACTGAGGAACTCGAATGATGCGCACTCTCATCGCCAACGAACTCTTCAAGCTCAGGACGTCGCGAGCGCCCTGGCTCATCCTGGGCGCCCAGTTGGGTCTTATCACAGCCGGCATGAGCGGCATGGCCGTCGCCAGCCTGGATTTCAAGGACCCAGACGCAGCCCGGATCATGCTCTGCCACGCCGGCATGAGCTCGCTGCTGGTGCTGGTCCTCGGGATAATGGCCGTGGCCGGCGAATACCGCGACGGCGCGATCACGGACACGTTCCTGTCCACGCCGCGTCGGTCGCGCGTGCTGGCCGCCAAGCTCGTCGCATACACTGGCCTCGGGCTCGTGTACGGCATTCTCAGCGCGACAACCGCGTTGATCGTCGCGGCCCTGTGGTTCGCATCCAAGGGCGTCGCCTTCGACCCGGCTGCCGCTCCGGTCTGGCAAACGCTCGTCGGCGTAGCCTTGTGGATGCCGCTTTACGCGGCCATCGGAGTCGCCGTGGGGGCGCTGGTGCGCAACCTCGGCACGGCCATCGCCATCTCTTTCGCCTGGATCGCCCTGGTCGAGGGGATAGCGATGAACCTTCTCGGCGGCCTGGGTCGCTGGCTGCCGATGGCCAGCGGCATGGCGTTGGACAATGTGCCGCAGGGCAACCTGCTGCCCCAGGTCACCGGCGGGCTGGTGCTCGTCACATACGCCGTGTTGTTCGCGGTTCTCGCCAGCTTTGTAACGATGAGGAGCGATGTCGCCTAGGCGCGCAAAGGCAGTCGGTGGTCGGGTCGGAGACGATCCGGCCACTGTGCTGCGCGAGCATCTGATCGATGCCACCGACGGCCTGCTGTCTCGATCGCCCATCGCGGCAATCACCACCCGCGACATAGCTCGGGCCGCCGAAGTCTCGGACGGCGTCCTCTACAACTACTTCGACGACAAGACGGCGCTGATCCTGGCCGCCCTGGTACGTCGTTACCAGCGCCTGGCGCGCCGTTTCTACGACGCCCTGCCGGCGGCAGGCTCGGCCACGGTCGAAGAAAACCTTGTCGCGTTCGCCAACGGCTCTTTCGATCTCCTGGTCGAGGCTCTGCCGACTGTGGCCGGACTGCTGACCGAACCCTTGCTCCTGCACCGCCTCCTCGACGAGATACATCAGGGCGAGCTTGGTCCGCAGTACATGCAGGCCCGGCTCGGCGACTACCTGCGAGAGGAGCAGCGGCTGGGGCGGCTGGCGGCGGTCGACGTGACGCCGGCCGGAACCATGCTCATGGGCTCCGTCGCGGTCCTGGCCCTCAGCATCCAGTTCGCACCGATGCCCGATCGAGCCGCCCTCGCCGCGGGGTTGCGGCCGATCGTCGCTACGATCCTGCGCGGCCTGGCGTAGCTGTTCGGGGTCGGCGCCGGCAGCTCGCTCGCGCGGCTACTGCGAACGAACCGCTTGCCCGTTCGCGTCCTGCACGACCCGTGCGGCCAGGTCGTCGGCGAGCGAGACCGTAAGATCTCGAAAATCAAGCTCGGCGGTGCCGGGCAGCGGTATGGGACACGGCAGAGTCTCAACCTTGACCCGGACGTACGTGGGCGTCTCCGCGACGTTGGTGACTCGCGTCCAGCTGCAAGGGGCGACGGCGACCCTCACTGAGATGGTGCGCTGGTTGACCGCCGCGTATGACTGCATGTCGGGAACGAGGACGGTCGAGTTCTGGGCCCATAGAGGGACGCCTACGACGACGAGGACGACCACGAGCCAGAGCTTCCGAGGAACCCGGATCGACCGCTTCGGCTCCATTCGCCCCGTACCCTCTCTCGAACTCACGTCGTCGGCGCGTCTCGGCGAAGGCGGCCCGTTGGACGCGGCCTGTGGCGTGACCCGTCAAGCCAACGCTACATCCTGTGTCCCACTGAGACAACGGGAGAGGTGCCAGCTATCTAGCAGCTTGACCCACGAGGCCACGGACTTGGAGCCTGACGATCAGCGTCGGGCGCCCTTGCGGATCTCCGGCGCTACCAAGCTCATGTTCGCCAGGCTCGCGTCGAGGTCCTTCAGACGCTGATCTCCGGGAGCGTCCTCGAAGCTGTCGGCTGCCATCGCGCGCACCGCCTCCTTCACGAAGGCAATGTCAATTTCGTCCGACCCGTGCAGCGGGTAGAACATCGGGTTGTAGCGCAGCGAACGATCACGGTCGCAGTTGTCGGGAATCTTGTACTCGACGTCCTTCACCCACCAGAAGCCGAGGCGACGGTAATACTCCACGAGCTTCGCGTCAGCTTCGAGGAAGGCCGCCTGGATCGACGGCCACCTGTCGCCCACCACCTCGAGAGCCAACTCCAGCATCTCGTGGCCAAGCCCTTGCCCGCGCCTCTGCTCATCGACCGCCAGGTACCAGAAGAAGGCGACCTCGAGCTCGGGACGGGCCTCGAAGAACAGGTAGCCGGCTAGCTCGTGGGCGTTCGAGCGCTTGGCGCGTTCGGTAAGCACCAGCAGCCGGTAGCCGTGCCGGCCCGTATTGGCAAGCATGAAGTCGGCCGTCAACTGCTGTTCGGCCGGCGGGAACGCCTCTTTGTGGATCCGCTCCAGCGCCGCGAACGACCTATCGTCGAGCTTGGTGCCGGCGGGCGCGGTCCAGAGCAGGAGGTCGGCGTGGGTCCCATCGGACTCGTACTGGACCCCGAGCGATCGGAATGGCTCGGCGATGACTTCCATCGCCAGGAGGATCGCTACGACGACGATGCCCGCCAACTTGGCCCGGTCGCCGGGGCCTAACACCACCAGGATTGAAGTGATGGCCAGCAGCCATATCGCAATCCTGTCGAACAGCACGCGGCGGCCGAAGAAGTGCGTGAGCACCTCGGCGTCGATCGAGTTCGCATGGGGACGCCGGATCGGGACGGCGGTCTCGAGTCCCTCCCCGAGAAGAGCCAACGCCGGCTCGATGCGCCCAAAAGTGAACCGGCGGAGGATTCGGCCGGCTGCCCGGCGGGCATTGCGCCGCGGCGCCGCGATCGGTCTGAGCCCTGCCTCAGGCCCGGCAGAGCGGTCGGCAGCCATCCTCCGCACGAAGGCGAGGTTGTAGTAGTTGTCGGACACGTAGAAGAGCGCCAGGCACACGACGAAGGTCTGAAGGCTCACCACCGAGGCCGGCAGGAAGACCATCGAGAAGATGTAGGGGATCTCGAAGACCAGGTCCAGGACGCCTCCCATCCCGCTGCCACGCGGCGATAGTTCGTCGCTGAGGCGCCCCCATAAGCCGCTCGTCTCGAACTCTTCGCGAGCCGTCTTCCAGACGCGGGCGAAGGCCAGAGGCAGCGACAGGAAGAGGAGTGGCTCGGAGTGGATCATCCAATCCGGCAGGCTGGACGGACTGGTCAAGACGATAGCGGTGGCGACTGCGCCGCCCACCAGGTTCACGAAGAGGGCACCGTTCTTTACGAAGCCCTCCCAGTCGAACGCGGAGGGGCGCCAGGGCCCCTTACCTTTCTTCGGCCCCCGGTCGACGCGCTTCCTGGCACCCGCCGGCTTGTCGATTGCTTCGCCCCCCGATGCGCTGTTAGGCAACGAAGATAGGGGCCGGGGTGGCCAATCCGATGCCCGTTCCGGTTTGCGAGCGGTGGGCATCAACTAGCGAGTCGAGGGCTCGCGTGCGGGCCAGTCCCGAGGCCTCCCGATATGCGATAGTCGTTCTCCGAGTCGGAGGCGGAATTGGTGACTGATGGGATCGGGTCGGCAGATCGGGAGCGCAAAGCTGCCCTCTTGCCGTTCGAGCCGGATGGAACGACGGCGATCGAGCTGCGGACAACGGCCGACCTCTACGTCGAGCGCGGTCGGGCCCTCGACGTGGCACTCGACTACTCGGATACGAGCATCGAAGCCGCCGAGGAGATGGGCGTCCGAACGTACGCATCGCTGTGTCGCGATCTGGCGCGCGACGACCTCAGGCAACTGCAGGGCACGCTGGTCATGGAGCTCGGTGCCTACGTCGGCGAAACGTTCATCCGAAACCACGGCGGCCGGTGGGGCTGGGCGACAATGCCGGGCGGCCGGGCCTTTGGAATGCGCACCGACTCCGGCCTCGTCGCCTTCCCGCTCACCAAAGCCAAGAAGCGCCTTCTCGGCAACTTCGGCAGCCTGGTCGCGTTCTACCGGCTCCTAGTGGGGTGGCCGAACTCGTCCTAACGGGCACGTCGGTGCGTGAGTCGGGCGCCCACGGGCGTGAGCTGCCAGCTCACGCAGGACCCGGTAAGGCTCCACGCGCACCTGCTCGTCTAGCTCTAGCCCTAGCTGCAGCCGCTCGTGGAGCCGCAGTTGAGGCACTTGTAGCAGCTGCCGTTGCGGACCATGATCGAGCCGCATTCGGCGCAGGAGGGGGCGTCGGCCTGGGACGTGAAGGTGACCTGGGCCTTGCCGATGCCGAAGCTGCCGAGCATGGCGCGGGTGGCGGCGGCGCCGTTCCCGTTGCTCTTTCCGTTGCCGTTGGTGTGAACAGGGATGGCTGTGGCCCGCGGAGCCTCGGTGGAGCTCTCTCTGGCGGGGGGCGGGGTGGGCGAGACGGCTTCCGGAGCCGCCACGGCCGTGGCGCCACTCGGCGGTGAAGCTGGGCTCGGGGCGGGCGAACTGCCGCTCCCTGGACTCCCGGCGCTGCCGGCTCCGCCCGAACCGCCGAGACCGAAGTTGAGCGGCTGCACCGAAGATTCGCCGGCCGACGACCGGTCGACTAGACCGAGCGTCGCCCGGTCTTCCGGAGGAAGGAAGCGAGAGCCTAGCCAGCGGAAGATGTAGTCGATGATCGACTTGGCGATCGGGATTTCCGGGTTGGAGGTGAAGCCCGATGGCTCGAAGCGGACGTGGGCGAACTTGTGGACCAGGTCGTGGAGCGGCACGCCGTATTGGAGGGCGACGCTGACCGTGGTCGCGAAGCTGTCCATCAAGCCTGAGATCGTGGAGCCTTCCTTGGCCATCTTGAGGAAGATTTCGCCGGGCTGGCCGTCGTCGTAGAGGCCGACGGTGATGTAGCCCTCGTGGCCGGAGATGTCGAACTTGTGTGTGATGGCCTGGCGCTCGGCAGGGAGGCGGCGCCGATATGCCTTGGGCTCGACCGGGGCGGCAGGCGCGGCAGCAACGGCAACCTCGGCCGCGGCCGCTTCCTTCTTCTTGCCGGTGTTGAGCGGCTGGCTGCGCTTGGAATTGTCGCGGTAGATGGCGATCGCCTTGAGGCCCATTCGCCAGCCCTCGAGGTAGACCGTCTCGATCTCCGCCGGGGTGGCCGC
>DASVKT010000010.1:0-8109 GCA_036385235.1 Candidatus Limnocylindrales bacterium
GTCGCCCCACGGCCCGTCCGGACCGGGCATGATCAGATCGAGCCCGGCTCGCCCGGTCGGCACGGTGGTATGCGTGGCGAACCAGTCACTCATGACCAGGCCGTCGAAGCCCCACTTGGTCTTGAGCGGATCCGTCTGGAGCTCGTTCTCCGTCATCGGCGTGCCTCGGACGCCGCTGTACGCGGACATGATCGTCCACGCGTTCGCGTCCACCACGGTGCGTTCGAACGGTGACAAGTACAGCTCGCGGAGCGGCCGTTCGGCCACATCCACCTTGTACGACTGGCGCTCCGTCTCGGAGTCGTTGCAGACGTAGTGCTTGGGGCAGCCGCCGACCCCGCGCGACTGCAGACCGCGCACATAGGCCGCGGCGATCCGGCCGGTGAGGAGCGGATCCTCGGAGAACTGCTCGAAGTGGCGTCCGCCGACGGGGGAGCGGTGAAGATTGATGGTGGGGCCGAGCAGTACGTCGACGCCCTTGCGGCGAGCCTCGCCGGCCAGCATCTGGCCAATTTCGGTGATCAGGCCCTCGTCCCAGGTTGCGGCCAGAGCGGTTGGGCTGGGCAAGCTGGTGGTTGTTTCGTCGTGGACGAACGAGCCGCCTTTGACGCCGGCGGGTCCATCGGAGACAACCAGCGCCCGGAGCCCGATCTGTGGCGCGTCGTACGTGGCCCAGAAGTTGATGCCGGTCAGCAGGCGGACCTTGGTCTCCAGGTCCAGCCCGGCGAGTCCCCGCTCGACGGCAGCCTCCACCGTCTTATCGTAGTCGCTGGCCGGTCCGCTTGTGCTCACCGAATCGACCTCCTGATGGATCGTCTGATTGGCTTTCGGCAAGGATAGACCTGGGCGCGGAAGTGGCCCGGAGCCTGCCTCTTGCGGCAGCCCTGCCTCGTACGGAAGACTCGCCCCGGCCGGGACGTTCGGGGGTGGTCAGCGGCCGTCGGGCCACGTAGCATCCGCACATGCGTTTCTCTGTTCGTACGACGGGAATTGCGGCCACGGTCGGTGCCATGGTGCTGATCACGGCAGTCGCGTCGTGCACGCTGTTCGGCGGCTTCGGTTCGGGCTCCGGTAACGGCCCCAGGGCAGGTTCCAGCGCATCGGGCCTCACCGAAATCGGGAGCCCGCTCGTGGCCGGGGCTTCAGAGCTCACCGCGGAACCGGGCTCCAGCGCCGGAGCCACGGCGACCCAGACACCCGGCCAGACGCCCGGCCAGTCGTCCGGCCAGACACCCGGCCAGACGCCCGGCCCGCAGACGACCGTTCGGCCATCTGGCTCTCCCGTCGCACCCCCCGCCACCGCCCGCGCCACCGCGCGCCCGACCGCTGCCCCAACGCTCCCGCCCACCCCCACGCCCAAGCCTACGCCCGGCGCCCCGTGCTACGTCTTCCCGTCCTCCAACGTGTGGAACCAGCGCGTGGACGGATTGTCCGTGGCGTCCAACTCCGCGGCCATGGTCAACGCCATCGGCGCCGGGAACTACCTACACCCGGACTTCGACGCCATCGGCGACGGCATCCCGTACAACATCGTGGATTCGAGCACGCCAACCTACAACGTCAGCTTCCAGTACGCCGACGAGTCGGACCCGGGCCCATACCCCATCCCGGCGAGCCCGCGTATCGAGGCCGGCTCGGACCGCCACCTGCTCACCCTGGACCTCAACCAGTGCAAGCTCTGGGAGCTGTACAACGCGCAGCAGTCGGGCTCGAGTTGGTCGGCCGGTTCGGGCGCCATCTTCGACCTCCATTCCAACGCCTTGAGGCCCGCCGGCTGGACCAGCGCCGACGCAGCCGGTCTGCCGATCTTCCCCGGCCTCGTCCGGTACGCCGAGATGCTGACTGGCTCCATCGACCACGCCCTCCGCTTCACCGCCCCGGCCACGTGCGGCTACATCTATCCGGCTCGCCACCTCACAGCGGATCCGTGTTCCAACCTGCCGCCGATGGGCTTGCGCGTCCGCCTGAAGGCTTCCGTGGACATCTCCAGGTTCGGGCCGCACGCTCAGATCGTGCTCACCGCCCTCAAGCGCTACGGCATGATCCTGGCCGACAACGGCTCGCCGTGGTACGTCAGCGGTGCTCCCGACTCGCGCTGGGACGATAACGAGATGCACGTCTTCCAGACGCTTCACGGCACCGATTTCGAGGTCGTGAATACCAGCGGTCTGGTCAACGGCTGATCCGCCGGCGGGGTCCGATGATCCCGCTCTCCGATGCTACGATCGGATTTGCCGGCCGGGGGCACGGGCGGAACGGCTTCGGTCAAAGTGGCCTACCCGCGCGGCCTTCGGGAAGGTACCATCGACCCGAAAGGGCGGACAGCCGCCGGGGGCAACACGTATACCGCAGGGGCGAACGAATGACCAGACTCCGAGTTGCCCTGGTTCAGGTGGCCGCCGACCAGGACGTGGCCGCCAACGTCGAACGCGCCGTCGCGCTGGTTCGCACGGCCGGCGAGAGCAAGCCCGGCCTGATCGCCCTGCCGGAAATGTTCCAGTACCGCGGTCCTCTGGCCGGCTTCCGCGAGTCCGCGACGCCGCTACCGGGACCGATCACCGAGCCGTTCTCTGAACTGGCTCGCGACATCAACGCCTGGATCCTGCTCGGCAGTCTGGCGGAGCGTTCCACGGACCCGCTTCGGCCGTACAACACTTCCGTGCTGCTGGACCCGGCGGGCAATGTCTCGGCGACCTACCGCAAGCGCCACCTCTTCGACGTCGCGATCGACAACGGCCCGGCCGACCGAGAGTCGGCGCGCATAACTCCTGGCGACACCACTGTGGTTGCGGCGCTGGAGGGCTTGGCCGAAGAGACGGACGTTCGCCTGGGACTGAGCATCTGCTTCGACCTGCGATTTCCAGAGCTATACCGGGAACTGACCGCGGGCGGTGCCGTCGTTCTGGCGGTGCCGGCCAACTTCACCGAGGCCACGGGCCGGGATCACTGGGAAGTCCTGCTGCGGGCCAGAGCCATCGAAAACGGAGCCTTCGTCATCGCCCCGGCCCAATGCGGCATCGGCGCCGGCGTTCCGACTCACGGCCGCAGCATGATCATCGACCCGTGGGGCATCGTCGTAGCCCAGGCGTCGGACGGGCCGGGTCTGGTGATCGCGGATCTGGAACTGGATCAGGTCGTCGCGGTTCGCAGGCAGTTGCCCACGCAGCCGACTCGCTGACCCGGGCCGCCGTTGCGCGGCTGTCAGGATGCGGCCGCTAGGACGCGGCGCCCCAACGTTGATGGAGCGGCATGTCGTCTTCGGCGTCACGATCGGTACCGGACGAGCCGCCGCCCTGGGTCGTGGCCTCGTCGAGGACCGTAACGATCTGTTCGCGGTTGATCATCGCAAACGGGAAGCGGGCGGTCATCGCCGGGTCGGAGAGCCAGCGCACGTTCAGGTCCGTAATCGGTAGGAAATGCGGGTCGGGAGTCTCGAGGAACTGAGACATCGATCCGTATGCAACGACGTGGATGCTGACGGACAGGTTGTAGCCCGGCGTGACGATCGAGACATTGCGGCGTTGCTTCTGAACCATGGGCGAGCCAGGCCGAACCAGCTGGATGGGTGCCGTCTCGGCGATCAGGACGACCTGGTTCAATCGGACCCACAACATGCTCTTGCGCTGGTCTGGATCAGGGGCGCTCATCTGGCCGAGATGGACGTGCCAGGCGTTATGGACATGGATGAAGCCGGTCTGCATGTTGATCCAGTCGGACAGGCGGTCGAACTGGCCGGTGTGGATCTCGCCTGACACATGGAAGCCGGTACCGAGGATTTCAACCGCGATCGCCAGGCCCTCGGGCCCATCATCCCCGCGAGTGGCCCAGTCGTCGTTGCTCGGTGCAGACGGCGCGCCCAGGGTTCCCCAGATCGGGTCGAACCCGGGCGGCGTGTTGAAGCCGCCTTCGAAGCGTGGGGCGTTGTTGTCCCCGAGCCGAATCCCCGGCTGCTCGGTCAGAGCCCTGGGCCCGAATCCGGAGTCGGCGTCGCGCTCGGGTCCGTCGCCTGACCGGATCCCTCCGAGAAACCCTGGTCGTCCAGCCATTTCTTCTCTCCCGTAGCCTCAATGAGATGCTGCGAAGGCATCTATCCAGGTAGTCGGCTGGGGAGCCGGAATTTTGAACCACCGTTCCCAGCCGTAACGTCCTCCGCGGCGCGGGCATCACTCTCGCCCGGGAGCGGGCGCGATCCCATGGCCCGTGAGTGGCCGTCCATTTTGCGTGCCCATGCCTAAGCCGAATGCAGGACCACCATTGCGGTGAAAACTGGCCTCAGCCCTCGTCGCCGGGCGGTTCGCCGGGCAGTGACAGGGTGAAGGCCGCGCCCAGCCCGGCGCGCTCGGGCTCGAGCCACAGCTCGCCGCCCATGGCTCGGAGTAGCTGGCGTGAGACGTAGAGGCCAAGGCCGGTGCCGTCGCCGCTTGTGTGCGAGGCGCCGCGAGTGAATCGGGCGAAGAGACGGGCCCGGTCCACCTCGGAGACGCCCGGGCCGTGGTCCGCGATGGTGACGTGAAGCCGACCGATGGTGTCGTCGGCCTTGATTTCCACTTCCACCTTGCCGTCGCGGCCGCCGTACTTTACGGCGTTGTCCAGGAGGGCCCACAGAACCTGGTCCAGCTGGTCCGGGTCGGCGACGGCCAGCCAGCCACCGGCTTCGTCGCGCAGCTCGAAGGCGGTGTCGTGGGCGTTGAGCGCTTCCCAGGCGCGTTTGACCCGCGGGCCCATGGCCATGACTTCGCTCTCGGCGCGCAGGACGCCGGCCTCCAGCCGGGTAACCGTCAACAGCTGACGGACGAGTCTCGTGAGGCGGTCGGCTTGCTCGGCGACGATCTGCAGGCGTCGATCTTGCTCCGCTTCGGGTGACGCGGAACGGAGCTGATCCACGTAGGCTCGGATGCTGGTCAGGGGTGTCTGCAGGTTGTGGCTGACGCCGCGCAGGAATTCGTCCTTGGCCGCATCCAACTCCAGCAACCTGGCGTTCTGGCTCTCGATCTGACCGAAGAGTTCGGCGTTGCGTAGGGCTACGCCGACCTCGCTAGCGTAGAGGTCCAGCAGGTCCTGATCTGCGCGCTCCCAGCTTCGAGTCGCCGGCAGATGGCCGGTCAGGACTCCCAGCGTCTCACTGCCGGCCCGGACTTTCGCGCGAGCCGGTCTAGGATCGCCCGGGACCGTCTCCTCGACTGGGACGGTTGCCGGATCCACCAGGCCGACACGGCAGTCGATCAGCCCGAATACGGCGCAGGCATCCGACTCGGCCAGGGTAGCCAGTCTGGCCACGCCGTCGGCCGGGTTAAAGCTGGCGATCGCGTCCAGCAGGGATTCGAGTTCGTGATTGCGCCGCTGGCTCTCCGCTGCGATCCGGTTGTGGCTCTCCGCCAGGCGGGCCAATTCGTCGTCGCCCGGCAGGTAGATGGGGAGACTCGGCTCGCCGGCGGCCACGCGCTCAACGGCCACGGTGATCCGGCGGAGAGGGGCGGTGAGGCCGGCGGCGGCAACGGCGGCGGCCAGGAGGCCGAAGAATGCGGCCCCGACGACGGCCCCGATCAGCAGCGGCCCCATGACTCGAACATCGGAGTAGAGCCCGGCCGACATCACGATCCCGCCGAAGACGGCCACCGGCAGGACGGCAGCCGTCAGCAGCGATGCCGTCAGCAAGACGCGGAAGGAGAGGCCGGGGGCTATGCGGCGGGCCCGCGTGGCGGCGCTCGGCGCGGCGCCGGCGTCGGCAACGGTCGAATCGGTCGGCCGGCTTCGGCCCCCGGATTCGTCGTCAGCCATCGGCGGCACGCGAAACCAGCCGGTAGCCCACGCCTCGGACCGTGAGTAAGTGGACCGGTTTGTCGGGGTCCATCTCTATCTTCTGGCGCAGGCGGCGCATCGATACCCAGACGTAGGAGTTGTCCGCCTCGTCTGTGTCCGCCCAGCCGCGCGAGAGAAGCGTTGCCGTCGGAACGATCTCGCCCAGGTTGGCCGCCAGTGCACTCAGCAACCGCGATTCGGTCGGCGTCAACTGAACTTCCCTGCCGGCAACCGTCACGGCCTTGCGGTACAGGTTCAGCGTTAGATTCGGGCCGAGGACCAGCGACTGGCGTGGAATCCGATCGCCCATGCGCCGGAGGAGGCGCTCGATTCGGGCGCGCAGCTCCGGGTAGTGGTAGGGCTTTGAGACGTAGTCTTCGGCCACTTCGTCGAGCAGCCTGGCCTTGCTGTCGGCCGTGTCGATCGCCGATAGAACGATGATCGGCAGGTCCGCGTCGGCCTTGATCTGGCGGGCCAGCGCGAGCCCATCGACGCGCGGCATCATCAAGTCCAGGAGGATCAGGTCAGGCCAGCCCGCCTCCAGCCGCCGCAGCGCCTCGGATCCGTCACGGGCGGTGGACACCTCGTAGCCGTCGTCCCGCAGTTGCTCCGCCAGAACGACGAGCAGACTCGGGTCGTCGTCTACGAGCAGGATCCGGTGGGGCCTGTGTTCGTGCATTTGCGGCGAGTATAAGGTGGGCCCGTGACCGCGGAGTTGCCCTCGGCGCTCTACTCCGCGTCTGGCGTGAAGTAGCGGCAGCGCGGGGCCAGCGGGCAATGCTCGCAGCCGGGGCGCTGGGCGTGGCACGTTCGCCGCCCGTGGCCTATGAGCGACACGTGCGTCTCGTACATCTGCTCCGGCTTGAGCATGGCCAGGTAGATGTCGTGGGCCGCATCCGCGTCCGCCGATTCTGGGATCAGCCCAATGCGGTTGCTCACTCGGTGGACGTGGCGGTCCACCGGCATCAAGGGTGTCCCGAAGCTGAAGAGAAGCACCACCGACGCGGTCTTCTTGCCGATGCCGGGGATCGCGGAAAGCCAGGCGCGTGCTTCGAGCGGTGGCATGTCCCGAAGAAATTCCAGCGAGTACCCGCCGCCGTTGGCGACCAAGGCTCGGAGTGCGGCCTGGATTCGCGGCGCCTTCTGGTTGGCCAAACCGCCGGGCCGGATGACGTCGGTCAGCTCCGGGATCGGGGCCGCTTCGACGACGGCCCAGTCCGGCGGTGGCAGGTCCGGCAGCCCGATGCCGCCCCAGCCGGGGAAGTGGCGCGGTTCCGGGGGCGGGTTGGCGGGCGGCGGGGCCGACGGATAGGTGGCCCGAAGCGCAGCGAAGGCGACCTCGGCATTGGTGTCGGCGCTGTTCTGGGTGAGGATCGTGAGGACGAGCTCGCTCGTTGGGTCCAGGCGGCGCTCCCAAACGGGCCGGCCCGTGACTTCGGCCAGGCGATCCAGGACGAATGGGATCAGGCCCGGCCGCTCCGACTCGAGTTGGGCGGCCCAGGCTCTGGCGGCTACCTCGGGATTCGGCTTGGGAGCGCGCGGCGATTTGGCGACGGGCTTGGCGGCCGATTTGGCGGCCGATTTGGCGGCCGGTTTGGCGGCCGATTTGGCGGCCTGCCCCGGTTTCGCGACGGGCTTGGCCGCGAGCTTTGCGACGGGCTTGGCGGCGGACTTCACGACGGGCTTGGCGGCGGACTTCGCGATGGGCTTGGCGCCTTTGGCGGCGGGCGTCATGAGACCGGTTCGGCCGACCCGGTCTTTGCCTCGGCATGGATCGATCGCCGTTCGCCCACCGCAGTGCCCAGCTCCACCATCCGGGCCAGCCTCTCGCCCGCGGCGGCGACCAGTGTCGCGGCCTGCGCCATGGCCTCGTCAAGTGACATGGGCTGATCAGGGACCGGCACCGCCAAGGCCCCGACTGCGGCCAGCGCGGCGACGCCCTCCGGAGTGACACCGCCACCGATTGCCAGACACGGAACGTCCGCTGCGGCGGCGCGCCGGGCAACGCCAAGGGCCGTC
Organism: Candidatus Limnocylindrales bacterium; assembly: GCA_036385235.1. GTDB lineage: Bacteria > Chloroflexota > Limnocylindria > Limnocylindrales > CSP1-4 > Fen-1039. The sequence goes on from DASVKT010000010.1 coordinate 7,819, forward strand.
TTGCCGTAAGCCGTTTGCTCGTCGATGCGGCCCTCGCCGGTGATCACGAGATCGGCGGCGGCGAGCTTCGCCTCGAAGCCCGTCTCCTCCATGACGACGTCGATGCCTGGCACGAGTTCCAGGGAGCGCATTCGCGGAGCCAGGCAGAGAAGCCCAAAGCTGGTTCCGCCCGCGGCGCCGGCACCCGGCGTGTTTCGGGCTTGCGTCCCTGCGGAGCGTTCGAGCAGATCCGCGTAGTGCGTCAGCCAGGCCTCCAGGGCCTCGATGTCCTCCGGCCAGGCGCCTTTCTGG
>DASVKT010000011.1:0-3420 GCA_036385235.1 Candidatus Limnocylindrales bacterium
CATCCCGTGGTCCGCCGAAGCGGCCGAGAAGGGCGGATACGCCCACTTCATGCTCAAGGAGATCCACGAGCAGCCCGAAGCACTCACCGCCGCCATGACGGGCCGACTCAGGGGTGAGACGGTCTGCCTCGAAGAACTGGATCCGATTCGGGCGCGCCTTGCCGGCATCGATCGCGTCGAGATGATCGCTTGCGGCACGGCCTACTACGCTTCCCTCGTCGGCGCTGCGCTCTTCCAGGAGTGGCTCGGTGTGCCGGCCCGCTCCACGGTTGCCTCCGAGTTCCGCTATAGCCCTCCGCCCATTGACGCGCGGACTCTCGTGGTGGCCGTGACCCAATCAGGCGAGACCGCAGACACGATTGCTGCCGCTCGCATGGCCGGCGATCGCGGAGCGGTCGTAGTGGCGGTTACCAACACGGTGGGTTCCGCGATCACGCGCGAGTCCCACGCGTCGGTCTTCCTGCAGGCTGGTCCGGAAGTGGCCGTTGCCGCCACCAAGACCTTCGTCACCCAGGTGGCGACCCTGATCATGTTGGCGGCGGATGTTGCGAGCCAGCTCGGCCGCCTCAAGGCCGACGATCAGAAGGCACTCGTAACGGCGCTTCGGAAGCTCCCGGCCCAGGCGGCACGGGCCATCGAGATGTCGGCTTCCACCGAGCAGATGGCCGAGAAGTACGCGGCGGCGGCCGGCTTCATGTATATCGGCCGCTCGTTCGGCTATCCGGCGGCCTTGGAGGGCGCACTCAAGATCAAGGAGATCAGCTATCTCCACGCCGAGGGCTACGCCGCCGGCGAGTTGAAGCACGGCCCCATCTCGCTCCTTGACGAGGACGTGCCGCTTGTCGCGATCGCGACCAAGTCCAGCGTCTACGAGAAGCTCATCAGCAATCTCATGGAAGGCAAGGCCCGCGACGCCCGGGTGCTGGCCATCGCCACTGAGGGCGATGTTCAGATCGAGCGACTCGCCACGGACGTGTGCTGGGTTCCGGACACGCTGGAGCCGCTCAGTACGATCCTCGCCGTGATCCCGCTCCAGCTCTTTGCCTACTACGTGGCGGTGAAGCGTGGTCGCGATGTGGACCAGCCACGCAATCTCGCCAAGTCGGTGACGGTCGAATAGATGACCGGCCCGAGCGAGCGATCCACCTCGGGCTCGGCGGGTGACGCGTTGGCCGCCGCAGTTCCGGTGCCACCGCCCGAGACCACTGAACTCGGCATCGACATCATTCGCGTCCAGCGGATACGAGAGTCCCTGGCACGCTTTGGCGATCGGTTCACAAACCGCGTCCTGACGCCCGGTGAGCAGGCCTATGTCCGCGGCCGGGCCGAAACGATGGCGGGGCGATGGGCGGCCAAGGAGGCCGTTTCCAAAGTGCTGGGTTTGGGCGTTCGAGGAATTGGCTGGCGCGATATCGAGATCGAACGACTACCGACTGGTCAGCCCGCGGTGAGGCTTCACGGCCGGGCCGAGCGCCGGGCGGAGCAACTCGGCATGGGCCGGGTCGCGATTTCGATCACTCATGAAGCGGAGTACGCAGTCGCGATTGCGTTTGGCGTTCGCACGGCCGGCGGACGTTTTCTCTATCCGCCGGATATCGAGGAGCGGCTGAGTGAACGCGAGGCTTCCCTGATGAAGCGATTCGAGCGGCTTCGTGGCCTGGCCAAGGAGGTTGCCATTACGGAAGGCCAACTGGCCTCCGGCGCCGCAGCCGGAGCAGTGAGCGAGGAGGAGACCGATGCCTAGCAAAGTCACCGCCGAACCGATTCTCATGAGCGACGCCTCCGCTGCCGCTCTCCTGCCGCCTCGTCCCGCGCGCGGTCACAAAGGCACGTTCGGGAAGCTGCTGGTCATCGCCGGTTCGGTGGACTACGCCGGAGCCGCTCTGCTGGTCTGCACTGCCGCGGGACGCGCCGGCGCCGGCCTCGTCACGCTGGCCACGCCCGAGTCGCTGCAGCCGCTCTTCGCCACCAAGGTGGTGGAGGCGACCACGCTCTCGCTGCCGGAAGACGATGTGGAAGAAGTGGACCCGGCCGAGGCTTTGGCTCGGATCCTGGACCACGACCACGACGCCCTTGTAGTTGGGCCCGGCCTCAAGCCGAGCCTCTCCATGACGGAGTTGATCCGGGCGTTGCTGGCGCCCGAAGATGATGGCGAACCGATGCCGGCGGTGCTGGACGCCGAGGCTCTCCGCTCGCTGGCGACGGTCGATGGCTGGGCCGCGGACGTGGCCGCGCGATGCGTCCTGACGCCGCACGTCGGCGAGTTCCTCCGGCTTCGGGCCGCTGACGGCGTGGATCCGGACACTCTCGGGGACTTGGTCTTGGATGATGCGCGGCGCCTCTCTGCCGCCCGCGACGCAGCCATCGAATGGGGCCATGTCGTTGTGCTGAAGGGTGCGCGGACCGTGATTGCGGATCGCGATGGGCGGACGGCGATATCGCCGTTTGAGAACGTGGCGTTGGCAACTGCCGGTACCGGCGATGTGCTGGCGGGAACCATTGGGGCGTTGCTGGCGCAGGGGCTGGGAACATTCGAGGCGGCGCAGCTTGGTGTGTATCTGCATGCCATGGCCGGCGAGGCGGTCCGAGAGCGGTTGGGCGACGCCGGCTTGCTGGCGTCGGATCTGCCGCCGGAATTGCCACTCGCCCGGAAGAAGCTGGTTGGGCTGCGCGCCGCGGCGAAGGTGTGACGGCCGCTCCGGGCGTTGGGGCGCCGGGCGCGGCCGGTTCGGGCGCCTCGGCTTTTGGCGCCGCCGCTCCGGGCGTTGGGGCGCCGGGCGTGGCCGGAGTCCGTGTCCTGGCCACTCGGCTGCCGCTGATCGGCGTTGGGCCACGGGGCGTGTTGCCGCCACTCCCCAAGACTGCGTGGATTGAGATTGACCTGGATGCGCTCGTTGCCAACGTACGAGTGATGGGCGACCTGCTGCCGCCCGGGGTTCGGGTGGAGCCCGTGATCAAGGCGGACGCGTATGGGCACGGTGCCGTGGCGGTGGCGCGGGCACTCGTCGCGGATGGGATCCAGAGCGTGGGCGTGGCCACGTACGACGAGGCGCTGGAGCTTCGCCAGGCCGGCATCGAGGTGCCGATCGTAATCCTCTTCCCGATCCCGGCCGAACTCGCCCCCAGCGCCCTGCGCCACCGCATGTCGATCACTGTCGGCGATCAGCTGCTGCTGGGCCGCACTCTGGCGGCGCTCGACGCGGCGCCGGGCGCCACACCCTCGGCCGACGCCCTGTGCCTTGCCATCCACCTGGAAGTGGAGACCGGCCTCGGCCGTGGCGGCGTCCATCCGGAGGAAGTGCCCGCCGTTGCAGCCCAGATCGAGGCCAACCCGCGGACCCGGCTCGTGGGTCTCTGGTCTCACCTCCAGGCCTCGGACAATTCCGAAATCACGTCCAGTCAGGACGCCAACTTCGTCGC
>DASVKT010000012.1:0-8755 GCA_036385235.1 Candidatus Limnocylindrales bacterium
AGCACTACGCCAACGTTATGAACTCGCACTTCTCCCGGGTTGGCATCGGAGTGTGGGAGACGTCGGGCGTTGTGCGGTTCGTGGTCGACTTCGTCGAATGAACTGAGCCTGCGGGATTGGGTTCGACTCCGGGCCGGTGGCGCGCTGCGACGTTGTGATAAGCTTCGCCGTCGGCCGCCCCGGTGGCCTTCTTCACATGTGCCTTATTCGCAGCCTGGCTGCGGGCCACATAAGCCATCGCAGCGCTGCAGCGCCGCCGCAAAGAAGAGTAGGGACCGATCGTGAACGTGCTCGAAGAGATCACAGCAGAACAGATCCGGACGGACCTGCCGGAACTCGCATCGGGCGACACCGTTCGCGTCTCCGCCCGCGTCATCGAAGGCACCCGCGAGCGCATCCAGGTCTTCGAAGGTACCGTCATGCGCCTTCGCAAGGGTGGCATTCAGCGGTCCATCACCGTCCGCCGCATCGCCAGCGGTGTCGGCGTCGAGCGCACTTTCAAGGTGAACAGCCCGCGCATCGAGAAGATCGAAGTCGTGCGCCACGGTCAGGCTCGCCGCGCCCAGCTGTACTTCCTGCGCAAGCGCATCGGCAAGGCCGCCACGCTGCGCGAGCGACGCGTCAACAGCTAGAGCAAACCGGAGCGGCATGCCAACTGCCCGTCGCTCTCCGAGTCCAATCGAGGACCCCGCCAGAACGCCCACTGCGGCGCGGCGGGGTTCTTCTGTTTCCGCGCCCGGCGCCGTCGGCGGGCGGCTTGAGATCGAGGCCTGGCACAAGGCCCGGCTCGATCCGGATTTCGCCGAGGAGCGGATTCTGTGGTCGCGCGGCTTCAGATTCGTCGCCGGCATCGACGAGGTTGGCCGTGGCTGTCTTGCCGGGCCGGTCACTTCCGCGGCGGTGATCCTGCCGCCCGACTGGAAGCCACGCGGCCTGCGCGACTCCAAGCTGCTCAAGGCGGAGGATCGGCGGCGGCTCGATATCGAAATCCGCGAGCATGCTCTGGCCTGGGGCATAGCCTTCGTTGGGCCGGACGTGATCGACCGGATCAACATCTTGCAGGCGACTTTGTTGGCGAGCACTCTGGCTGCCGCCCGGCTGCCTATCCAGCCGGACGCTCTGCTTCTCGACGCAGTTTCGCTGCCGGAGATTCGAGTTCATCAGCGCGTGCTGATTTCGGCCGATCGACTGTGCGCGTCCGTGGCCGCCGCGTCGGTCATCGCCAAAGTTGCCCGCGACCGGCTGATGGAGGAGTATGACGAGATGTATCCGGGCTACGACCTGGCCCGGAACAAGGGCTACGCCGCGCCGGAGCATCGGGCCGGCATCGATCTGCTGGGGTTGACTCCGATCCACCGGCTCTCCTTCGCCCCCTGCCGCAATCGGCAGCAAATGGGTCTGTGGCAAGATGCGGCGGCGGATGCGCCGAGCGACCCAGTGGACCCGAGCGACCGGGACGACCCGGACGGGGCCGACTGACCGGCCGGCCGGCAGAGCGGCGCCCGCGGGAGTGGAGCTGTGGCGCGGACCGATAGGCAGGTTTCCGGGGACGCGGCCGAGGCGCTCGTAGCCGAGCGGTTGGCGGCGCGGGGCTGGGTCGTACTGGGCCGCAACCTCCGTTTCGGGCGCTGCGAGCTGGACATCGTGGCCGTCGATCCGGGGCCGCCGGCGCGGCTCGTGGTTGTCGAGGTTCGGTGGCGGGCGTCGCGTGCGTTCGGCGGCGCGGAAGAGTCGTTCGACTACCGCAAGCGCGGCCAATTGCGGCTGGGCGTAGGTCGGCTGCTGGAGGCGGAGTCCTTGCCGGACGGGACCGCGTTGCCGCGGCTGCCGGTGGCGGTGGATCTGGCGGTCGTGGAACCGGGGAGTGGCGGGAGTGGCGGCCGGCCCCGCGTCACGCTCTATCGGAACGCGTTGGGGGAGTAGGGGAGCCGCGCCCCGCCGCCGCCCTGTCGCGTCGCCCCCGCGCTGCCGCGCTGCCGGGCCGCGCCGGCCACATCTATGCAAATTCAAACCCGGGTAGCACGAAACCAACGATTTGGCCCCGGGTCGGCCCTGGGTCGCAGATTTCGACCCTGGGTCGCAGATTTCGGCCCTGGGTCGCAGATTTCGGCCCTGGGTCGCCGGTTTCGGCCCCTCTGACACGCCCCTGCGCGCTCACCCGAGGGAGATGCCGGTCGCCACGGCCAGCAATCGGTCGTATAGGGCGGCAACAACTGGTTCCGTGCTACCCCCATTTGGATCTGCGCAGAAAGCGCCCCGCCAGGTGCTGTGGCCGGGGCGCGGCAGCATCGCCACGTCGCCGCCACGTTCCCGCCACGCGCTATCTCCGCAGCGCCGCCAGCAGGTTACCCGCCATGCGCTCGACCTCCGCCTTCTCAGCCGAGCTGGCGATGTAGACGACGAACTCGTCGATCGCGAACCAGATCAGGTAGTGCGGCCCCGCGAACATGGCGCGGCACCATCGAGCGGGCAGGTCGCCGACGAAGCCGTCCGCCCACTTTCCGCGAACCATGTTCTCGAAGTAGCGCCGGAATTCGGGAAGGAGCCGGTCGCGGTCAATGCCGGCCAGGTGGAAGACCTGGACCGTCGGCTCTGCTCGGACCGTACCCATTCCGGATACGAGCACAACATCCTTGCTCTTGAGGCCCAGGTTGCGGATCGCCCGGCTGAGAGTCGCCGCTCCCCACTTGCTCGTCGGGAGCGAGTCCAAGTCCATCGGCAGCCCAATCGCGTCCGCCACCGTCTTCTCGAGGTCCGGGTCAAGGTGCCATACCGGCCGCTCCACGCGGATCACCTTGATCCCCTCCGGCAGCGGGAACTTGTCGAGTAGCTCGCTCGGTCCGGAGTACTGGAACGTGAGGTCGAGGTCCTTCAGATCCATGGAGGCAAGTTGAGCCGCGAACTCGGGGTCGGCTCGGAGTTCGTCCGAGTCTTTGGGGAAGGGGCGCCCCGAATCGAGCCACTTCTGCGCCAGTTTGGCCCAGGGATCCCCAGTCTCAGCGGCGCTCAGCCGTGGCGCCGCCCAGAGCGCTTCTGCAGTCCCCATCTTGGGCCGGCCGGCGGCGACCCACCGCTCGTAGGCTGCGTCGATCCGCCGGTCGATTCGAGCCTGATGTTCGGGATCGTCCGGCACGCCGTACTGCGGCAGATCGCCAAACTCGACCTCGTAGTCGGCCGCATAGCCCGCCGACATGTAGTACGCGTGCAGAAACGCAGTCGCTTCCGGCTTGAGCGTTTGCCCCAGCAGTTGGCCGTCGACGAAGTCCCGTAGATCGTTCGGGCATAGCGTGCCGTCGGCAACCTGACGCTCGATGTCGGGCCCGAAGAACTTGGTCTTGCCCAGCCCATGCCTGATCAACCACGACAGCATTAACCCGATGTGGGTGAAGGCGTTGTTCTCGGGCTGGCCGCCCGCGACCGCGGCGGCAACGTGATAGTCGAAATCGTCGAACTTAGCCATGATTTCCCTCTACCAGTTACTCCACCCTCGGCTTGCATCCCTAATCGCATTCAGCACGCCTTGGCCGTCGCCGGCGGGATCGAGCAGGCCCACCTGGGCGCCGTAGATCATGATCGTGGGGTCCAGGCTGACTTGGACCAGCCGCGTGCCGGAGAAGGTGAGAGTGACGAGAACGCCCTGCTCTGCCGACGCGTCGTGGGTGAGGTCGAAGAGGAAATCGCCCATCGAGTAGTCGACGAAGGCAGGGCCGTTGGGGCCGTCGAAGGACTGGATGCCGCCGACCCAGTGGGAGTGGCTGCCGAGGATCAGGTCGGCGCCGGCTGCCACCATTTGCGCCGCTTCGGCCCGCTGCGAGCTGAAGACCGAGTAGCTGTACTCGGAGCCCCAATGAGGCATGACGATGACGATGTCTGCACCGGCGGCGCGGGCCGCGTGGATGTCTGACACGACGGCGTCCATATCCATCGGCGCGCCACCCGGCTCGGTGTCGGTTGCGGTGTTGCCCCAGCCGACGGCGCAATATCCGAGCACTGCCACCTTCTTGCCGTTGGCCATGAGCCAGGCTGGTTGACGGGCGGCGGTGAGGTTGGCGCCGGCCCCGGTGTGGGCGATCCCGGCCCCGTCCAGGTTGTTGATCGTGTCGATCACGCCCTGATCGCCGCCGTTTCGAATGTGGTTGTTCGGCAGCGTCACGGCGTCGATGCCGGCATCCTTCATGCCCTTGAGCATGTCTGGGTCGAAGGTGAAGATGAGGCTGAAGTCGCGCGTGATCCAGTCATTCGGGACCGAGCCTTCCAGGTTCACCAGGGTCAGGTCCGTGCTGCCGAGCTTCTGGGCGAAGTAGCCGGCGGGCCCGTCGTCGGCGGCCTGAACGGTCTGGCGGCCTTCGAATCCACCGCCTTCGTAGTAGGTGATGTGGGCGCGGCCGGCGGACCACGGGAAGTCCACGCCCTGGCCGCCGGGAACCGACTTGAGGTACACGCGCCGGTCCAGGTTCACGTCGCCGCCGGCGTCGATCGTCATCTCAGAGTCGAGTGAGAAGGTGGTCGGCGTGGTAACCGGCGCCTGCAGCGGCCAGAGTGAAATGTCCTTGACGCGATCCGGGCCGAAGAGCGCGGTTCCGTCCACAGTGAGGGCGCGCACTTCCGGCGCGACTTCCTCCGGTGCCAGAAGGCCCAGCGTTGTGGACGAAGTCCGCACGGCCGTCCGAACTTCTGCGGCGGTGACGATGCGGACGTAGCCGCCTGGAACCAGGCCGAAGGCAGCGGCCAGGGGAGAAGCCACGGCGGGAGAGACGGCGACTGAGTCGTAGCCGGTCTCGGACGGTGCGGACGCGATCCCGGCCCAAAGGCGAGCGACGTCTACAAGGGCGATATCGCGGTGCGCGGCCCAGAAGTTGGCCACCGGCACAACAGGGGCTAGGGTGGGGGCGGATGACGCGGCGGCCGAAGGTATTGCGGCGAGTGGAGTGGACGCAGATGAGGACGCCGGCGATCCGATAGCGGTCGATGCGGGCACCGCGGATTCTGCCTGCCGGCCGTTGACCGGCCCGGCCACAAGAGCCGAAGCCACGATGGCCACGAGCGCGACCATGCCGCACAAGGCGGCCGCGCCACCGAGAATGGTTCGCGTGCGGCGCGGCAACGAGCGCGGCAACGAAACGGATATCTTCACGCCGGGGAGCGTAGCCTCCCGGGCGCCATCGCGCGAGGCGGGAGCGGCCGATTGCGTGTGCTAAACTCCTGCCCGGTCGTCGCGTCGCGATGGCCCACGTGCTGCGTTCGTCGCAAGGCGGGCGGGCACGGAGTTCACACGCAGAGTGCCGTGTCGAGAGCGGTGCCGGACGGGCCCACAAGCCCCCGGTTCTCGACAGGAGCGCTGCGGAGGTAGTAACCGCAGGAGGCTAATCCATGCCGTCTATTTCGATGCGGGCGCTCCTGGAGGCCGGGATCCACTTCGGCCACCAGACACGCCGATGGAATCCCAAGATGAAGCCGTTCATCTTTGCCGAGCGCAACGGGATCCACATCATCGACCTTGCCCAGACCGTCAAGCGCCTTGACGTCGCTCTGGCCGCCGCCCGCGAGTGCACCGCCCGCGGCGACACCGTTCTCTTCGTCGGTACCAAGAAGCAGGCCCAGGAGCCGGTCGCTCAGGAAGCGGCCCGCGCCGGCCAGCCCTACGTCAACCGCCGCTGGCTCGGCGGCATGCTCACCAACTTCGTCACCATCCGCAAGCGCATCGCCCTGCTGGACCAGCTTGAGGCCCGTCAGGCGAGTGGTGACTTCGATCGTCTCACCAAGAAGGAAGTCTCCAAGCTCGTCGAGGAGATGGATCACCTGCGCGACGTCTTCGGTGGCATCCGCAAGATGAAGCGACTGCCGGCGATGATCTTCATCGTCGACCCGCATCGCGAGCGCATCGCCGTCACCGAGGCCCGCAAGCTGGAGATGCCGATCATCGGCACCGGCGACACGAACGTTGATCCGGACGAGCTGGACTACATCATCCCGGCCAACGACGACGCCATTCGCGCCATCCGGCTGCTCTGCTCCCTCGTCGCCGATGCCTGCATCGAAGGCCAGCGCGATCGCGGTGGCCGTACCGGTGTGGAAGTTGAAGTGGTCGAGGCTCCGGTTGAGGTCGAGGTTTCCGCGGCCGTCACGAACGAGCTTGTTGCCGCCCTCGTCGGCGGCGGCGCGCTCAGCTTTGAGCCCGATGCGGAGGAAGAAGTTCTTCTGCCCGGTATGAAGGTTCCTGCGCATCCGCACGGCAACCCCGAGGCCGAAAGTACTCCTCGCGCCCACTGATCCGGCGACAACCGCGACAACTGCGCCCGGTCGAAAGGCCGGGCGCCGACTACAGGAGACACGAGACAACATGGCAACGATTACGGCGGAGACTGTCAAGACGCTCCGTGAGCAGAGTGGCGCCGGCATCATGGAATGCAAGCGCGTCCTCCAGGAGACCGACGGCGATCTTGACAAGGCCATTGCTCTTCTCAAGGAACGCGGCATGGCCGCTGCAGCCAAGCGCGCGGGCCGCGACGCCAAGGACGGCTTGATCTCTAGCTACATCCACACCGGCGGCAAGATCGGCGTGCTGATCGAGGTTAACTGCGAGACGGACTTCGTCGCGCGGACGGATGAGTTCCAGAAGCTCGTTCGGGATCTGGCGATGCAGGTGGCCGGCCTTCGGCCGCTGTACCCCACGGTCGAGTCGATCCCGGAAGCCGAGCTCGAAGCCAAGAAGGCCGAACTGGCCGCCTCGGACAGCCTCGCCGGCAAGCCGGAAGCGATCCGCGCTCAGATCGTCGAGGGCCAGTTGAAGAAGTGGTTCGCCGACGTCGTGCTCGTTGAGCAGCCCTTCCGCGACCAGGACATCACCGTTGGTCAGCTGGTCACCGACGCGATCCACAAGACCGGCGAGAATATCCGTGTCCGACGCTTCGTCAGGTTTGAGCTGGGGGACTAAATGAGCGAGGCCTCTGCGGCCCTGGGTGACGTTTCTGCAAAGAGACCGCGCTATCGGCGAATCCTGCTGAAGCTGTCCGGGGAGGCGCTCCTCGGTACCCGGCACTACGGCGTCGATCCCAACTTCTGCGCGTTTATCGCCGCCCAGGTCGCGGAGGTCCACAAGTCCGGAGTTGAGATCGGCATCGTCGTTGGTGGCGGAAACATCTTTCGTGGCCTCGCGGCGGCAGCCAAGGGCATGGACCGGGCAACCGGCGACTACATCGGCATGCTGGCCACGGTCATGAATGCCCTGGCGTTGCAGGATGCTCTGGAAAAGGCCGGCGTTCAGACGCGAGTGATGAGCGCCATCGGCATGAACGAGGTCGCCGAGCCCTACATCCGGCGCCGCGCCGTGCGGCACCTGGAGAAGGGCCGAGTCATCATCCTGGCGGCGGGCACCGGTAACCCGTACTTCACGACGGATACAGCGGCAGCGCTGCGTGCCGTAGAGATCGGGGCCGAGGTAATCCTCAAGGCTACCAAGGTCGACGGCGTCTACGATTCGGATCCGATGACCAACCCGGACGCCAAACGGTACGAGCGACTCACCTACTCGCAGGTTCTGGCTCAGCGACTGCGCGTTCTGGATGCCACTGCGGTTTCGCTGTGCATGGAGAACGACACCCCCATCATCGTCTTCGACCTGAACGCGCCGGAAAACATCACCCGGGTTGCCGCCGGTGAGTCCGTCGGCACCCTTATTACCGGAGGCAGCCCCGCATGAGCAGCGAGACGTTGACGGCCACCGAGCACAAGATGGTCCGGGCGGTGGAGGCAATGGAGCGCGATCTCACCGGTATCAGGACCGGCCGGGCGTCAACCTCCATCGTCGATCACATCGTGGCCGAGGCCTACGGGTCGCCTATGCCGATCAACCAGCTGGCCGGCATCAGCGTGCCCGAAGCTCATCAGATCGTCATTTCGCCGTGGGATCGTGGGACGCTGCAGGCCATCGAGAAGGCCATCATCAAGAGCGACATCGGCCTGGTTCCGAATGTCGACGGCTCCGTGATCCGGCTCAACATCCCGCCGCTCACCGAAGAACGCCGCAAGGACCTCGCCAAGCAGATCCACAAACGCATGGAAGAGGCCCGCATCGAGATTCGCGGCCTGCGTCGAGACGCAGCGGACATCCTCAAGAAGGGCGAACACGACGGCACGATCGGTGCGGATGAGGCCCGCCGCGAGGCGGAGCAGCTGCAGCGGATCACGGACAAGCACGTCGCCGATATCGATCGCGCCGGGGCCGCCAAAGAGCAGGAGATCATGGAGGTCTAGTGGCCGCCAGGATTTCCCGCCCGACGGATTCTCCGGCGCTCGTACACCGGGAGGCGCAGCCGGAATCACCGACCGGCAAACGTCTTATCGGTTCACCGGACGCAGCACCAACCGAGCCCTTCGAAGTACCCCAGGAAGAGCTGCCACGCCACGTGGCGATCATCATGGACGGCAACCGGCGCTGGGCAAAGGCGCGTGGCCAGTCCGAGATGGAAGGCCATGCCGCCGGCGTTGAGAACGTCCGGGAGATCATCCGCCACTGCGTTCGGCGCGGCATCGAGGTGCTTTCGCTGTACGCCTTCAGCCGCGAGAACTGGGCCAGATCTGACGAAGAGGTCGCCGGCCTGTTCTTCCTGCTGGAGAAGGTGATCCGCAACGAAACGGCCGAACTGAAGGCGCAAGGCGCCCGAATTCGCGTCCTCGGCCGGATCGAAGAGCTTCCGCCCGAGACCGGCGCCTCCATCCAGCAGGCGCTCGACGAAACGGCCGAAGGCACGCGCCT
>DASVKT010000013.1:0-10861 GCA_036385235.1 Candidatus Limnocylindrales bacterium
GCCGACCGCCTCCTGCTCGATGCCGTCGGCGTGATCCAGGAGTACGATCGCGCTTCCGCGTCGCTGCTGCAGCGACGACTCAAGGTTGGCTATGCCCGAGCCGCTCGAATCATCGATCAGCTCGAGGAACGCGGCTACATCGGGCCCTTTGACGGGTCGAATGCTCGTCAGGTATTGCGCCGAGATGCTGCGCCGTCGACCGAATCAGACGGATATGGCGAGGATCACGCATGACGAGTACCGAGCCAACGCGCCGGCCGACCCGCCGAAGTCTCGGCCGAGGCCATGGCGGGGCCACCAAGACCGTGCGGTCGGAGGTGGGGGAGACGCTGCGCGACGCCCGTGAGAATCGCGGCGTGGATCTGCACCGCGTGGAGCGTGATACCAAGATCCGGCTGAAGTTTCTTGCCGCGCTCGAGGACGGTGAGTTCACGGAACTGCCGGGCGACGTGTATGCCCGCGGCTTTCTCCGCAACTACGCCACCTACCTCGGCCTGGATGCAGACCAGATAGAAGAGGACTGGCGCGCCGAGGCCGGTGCTGCGCCGCCGATAAGACCTGCCTTCTCCGGCCCCAGACCCCTCACCTTGAGCCGACGAGTCGTCTTCCAGCGAAGCCACATCGTCATCGCCATGGTTGCGGTCATCGTCCTGCTGGTCGGCTCTTACTTCGGCTTCCAGCTGACCCGCTACCTCTCCTATCCCACGCTCGCGGTTGCATCCGCCGGAGCCGCGGACATCAACCTGCCCATCGGCACCACAACATACGTGCTGACCGGCAAGGCCACTCCCGGAACCACGGTCCAGATCTCGTGGAATGGCCAGGATCCCAAGACAGTGATCGTGGATGACGCCGGCCTGTGGTCCTTTCAGGCGGTTCTGCAGCCCGGCCGAAACCAGTTCGACATCACGGCGATAAACCTGGACACGAAGCACGCCAGCACAACAACCAAGGTCATCATCATCGTGGCGGAGCCGACGCCGACACCGATCCTGCCCTCTGTGGTGCTAACGGGTCCTACCGACGCCGCTGTCTTCAAGGATGGCAACGTTGTGGTTACTGGGACCACCAACCTCGTGTCCAAGGTGACTTTGACCCCGACACTGGTAGGCGGGCCGCTCCCGGCCGGAGCCACGCTGCCACCGGCTACGCCGACGCCGGTCCTGGTCAGTCCTACTCCGGCGGCGTCCGGCGCAGCTCCCGGCGCCAGCACATCGCCCGCCGCGGCCGCCTCGGCCACGGTGCAGCCGCTCACCGCTACCGTCGGCGCCGACGGTTCGTTCTCGTTCACGCTGAAGTTGCGCCCAGGTCGGTGGCAGCTCTCCGTTGTCGGTATTGCCACAACGGGCGGTAGCCCGACCAAGGCCGTGACCCGGACGGTCAGTGTGCCCTACACCGGTATCTACGTGGAAATCACCGTCAAGAACGGTGACGCGTCTGCCGTGTACGTCGTCCACGACGGCGTTCCGGATGTGGCCCTTGATTCGTCTGAAACGGTCGGTTGGACGCATGTCGTGACGGCCTCAAAATCCGTGTGCATCTCTGCCTATCCGCCGGGCAACGTGTACATCTCGGTCAATGGGACCTCATACGTGCCGATCAGCACCTTTGGAGGCCAGCGCGCATGGATCGATACGACCCTGGTTCCGAGGGACATCGGTAGCTGTTGAGCCGACATGGATAGCGAGCCACTGGCCAAACTGGTTGAGCGTCTCCAGGCCCTCTGCCTGGAGCGCGGCGTGGTTCTCGCAACGGCCGAATCCTGCACCGGCGGGCTGGTTGCCAAGCTGATCACGGACTTGGCCGGATCCAGCGGCTACTTCCGCGGTGGTGTTGTTTCGTACTCCAACGAGATCAAGACGTCGCTGCTTGATGTGCCTGAGGAACAGCTGGCGGCCCACGGCGCCGTGAGCGCGCAAGTTGCGAGGTCGATGGCCATGGGTGCGCGGGCGAGGATGAACACGGACTTTGCGGTCGCGGTGACCGGGGTTGCCGGCCCGGGCGGCGGGAGCGCCGCGAAGCCGGTCGGCCTGACATATGTCGCAGTGGCGGATGCCGCCGGGGCGGAGGTTCGCCGCCTGGTTTGGTCCGGAGACAGACTGGCTAATCGCGAGTCCACGGTCCGGGCCGCCCTCGAATTGCTGATTGAGCGGGTTTCGTCCGGCGGTCAAGGGTGAGCGCCGTTCGAGGAGCGGCCTCGGTTGCGGCCGGGCTGGCGCCGGTCCGAGAAGCCAGGTCGATACGAGAGGGCGAACGGATCCACATAGTCGGCGCCGGAGGCGCCGGCGCGAGCGCGGCGGTGTTGCTGGCTCATCACGCCGGGGCAATCGTCAGCGGCTGCGATCCCGGCGGCCCTTCGCCGTATACGCCGGCCATAGAGGCGGCCGGCATTCATCTCGATTGGGAGCACGCCGCGGCCCACGTAACGGCGTCCCCGGCGCCGGATCGACTGGCCGTGACCAAGGCCCTGACGGCAATCGACCCCGACAACGCGGAGCTTGTCGCCGCACGGGAGGCAGGAATTCCCTGTGAGCCGTGGCAGCAGGTAATCGCGGACGCGGCGGTCGGACGGACGCTCGTCGGAGTTGCGGGAACACACGGCAAGAGCACCACATCGGGCTGGCTGGTCCACGTTCTGGTTCAGGCCGGGCTCGATCCGTCGGCCTTCGTGGGCGCGCTACTCCCACAGGCGATCACCGGTGGCCCGGCCTCGACCGCTCGAACCGGCGCCGGGATGCCCTTCGTGGTGGAGGCGGACGAATACGCCGGCAACTTCGACGCGTATCGGCCGGACGTGGCCGTCCTGACTTCTGCCGAGTGGGACCAGCCGGATGTCTTCGCAGACCACGAAGCTGTCGTTTCGACGTTCGTGTCCTGGCTGAAGAAGGCACAGGGGGGTGTCCTCCCGCCCATCCTCGTCGCCAACGTGGCCGACGCCGGGGTTGCGGCCGTGGTGGAACGGTTGCGAGGCTGGCGCGGGCTCGTATGTGCGGTGGCGCTGGTCGATGGCCTGACGCCGCTTCTCGATGTGGCTCGGACTGCCGAACTGGCGGCCCGATTTGGGACCGCGGCGGGGCCGGCCGTGTCTCTGTTGGGGACGATCGTCGAAGCCGGGCCGCAAGGGACCTTGCTGGAGATGGCAGGCGCCGGGACTGATGGAATCGTCCTATCCGTCCGCTTGCAACTTGCCGGCCGACACAACGCCGCGAACGCCATGTGCGTGGCAGGGGCTGCCCTCCCTCTCGGTGTTTCGGCCGATCGACTCGTCGCGGGCCTGGCCGGGTTCAGTGGCGTCGGTCGCCGCCTCGAGCGCAAAGGGGAGGCGAGGGGAGTGGTCGTGTACGACGACTACGGCCACCATCCCACCGCGATTCGCGAGACGCTCGCCGCCATCCGGCAGCTGGAACCGGGCCGCCGCATCTGGGCGGTATATGAGCCGCTCACCTACCACCGAACCGCGGCCATGCTCAACGAATTCGCCGATGTTCTGGCGACCGCCGATGCGGTGGCCGTGGCCGAGATCTGGGCGAGCCGGGATCCGGACAAGACCATCACCTCCGCCGAGGCGCTGGCGCAAGCCACCGCCGCCCGCCGCCCCGGGCTCACGGCAGCCGCTCCTGGTACGGTGGAAGAAACGGCCGCCTGGCTGGCCCACGAAGTCCGCACCGGCGACGCCGTACTGGTGATGGGCGGCGGCAAGAGCTACCGAATCGCGGATCTGCTTCTCGAGGCTCTCAGGAGCTGAGCGGCAGACCGTCACTGGACATTTCCTGGCGGTGCGGCACAATCTCAAGGTTGCAACAACTCAGGGAGGCCGAATGGCAGGCGAGTCATCGTTCGATGTGGTCAGCGAATTCGACGATATGGAACTGCGCAACGCTCTGGACCAGGTCCGGCGCGAAGTGCAGCAGCGCTACGATTTCAAGGGCGCCGCGTTCGATTTGACTCAGGCCAAGACGGAGCTGGTTCTGATCACGGACGATGAGTTCCGGGCCAAGGCAGTGCGCGACCTGATCGAATCCAAGGCAGTGAAGCGCGGCCTCTCCCTAAAGATCTTCGACTGGGGCAAGATCGAGCCGGCCGGCGGCGACAAGGTCCGCCAGCACATCACGTTGCGGCGTGGGCTGGATGAGGACCTGGCGCGCAAACTCAGCAAGAAGATCCGGGAAGCGTTCCCCAAGTCAAAGCCCCAGATCCAGGGCGAGGCAGTTCGCGTATTCGGCAAGAGCAGGGACGACCTGCAGGCGGTAATCCAAATGCTCAAGGAACTGGATGAACCGGTTCCGCTGCAGTTCACGAACTACCGGTGAGACCCGTTCGGTAATTCGGCGCGGGGATCCGAAGGAGTGCGGCCATGTCGATGAATGTTGACCAGGTCACCAGCACGGTCGGAGACGCGATTGCTGAAGGGCTGGCCAAAGCTGGCGTGAAGATGGCCTTCGCGGTGCCGGGCGAAGGAATTCTGGGCCTGCTGGCGGGACTCGCCGCCAATCACGTGCGCGTCGTCGGCGTGCGCCACGAAGCGTCCGCGGCTCTCATGGCTACTGCCGCGGCGCAGCTCACCGGCCGCCCCGCGGCCTGCATCGCCACAACCGGCCCCGGTGCGATGAACCTGGCTGCCGGCCTGCAAGCAGCCAGAGCCGATTCCGCGCCTGTGATCGCCATCGTCGGGCAGGTTTCGCGCGCAGTCCACGGCCGCGAGGCGTTCCGGGAAGTCGATGTCGTCAAGGTGTTTGAGCCACTGGTCAAGTCGGCCGCGGAAGTGAAGACCCCGGAGGAGATCCCCTCGGCGTTGGAGCGCGCCGTGGTTGCGGCAACCCGCGGCCGGCCCGGGCCGGTCCTGCTGGCGATTCCGGCCGACATCATGGAAATGCCCGCAGCCGTTGGCGGCAGCGAGGCGCCCGCGATTGTGGCGATCCACCCCGAGCATCATGTGGAGCCGGATCCGGCCGCGGTGCGCAAGATACTCCACCTCCTGGCCGACGCCCGCCGGCCTTTGATCCTGGCTGGCGCCGGCGTGCTACGGGCTCGCAGTACAGATGCCCTCGTGAGGTTCGCAACCACGATGCGCGTTCCGGTGGTGACCGGCTGGCGCCGCGGCGACGCCTTCCCGAATGAAAACGACCTGTACCTCGGCACTACCGGCCCCGGTGCATCGGCGAACGTTCTGACGCGCATGGAAGAGGCGGATGCGCTTCTCGTGCTGGGGTGCCGCGTGGGTGAGATGACCACGTTCGGCTATCGGATCCCGGCGGCTGGAACGCGATGGGCCCAGGTTGACGCAGAGCCACGAGTAGCGGGGTTTGGCCATCGGCCGGACGTGGTGATCGCCGCGGACGCCGCGTCGTTCCTGAGGTCCTCACAGCGGGTCCTGGCCCGCGCCGCCTTCGACGCCGCCTCGCTGGACGAGAGAACCGCCGCCAACGCTGCGGATCGCCGTGACTACGAAGTGGCCGCGGTCATCGATGAGGAGCCGTGGGGCGGTATCGGCGTGCACCCGGGCCGTGTCGTGGCCACGTTGGCTCGCATCCTGCCGCAGGAGGCAATCCTCACGACCGATTCCGGCGACTTCGGCCAGTGGGTGGCGCGCGGCTACCGGTTCAACCGCCCCGGGACGTTTCTGGGGTCGTCGGCGGGGCCGCTTGGCTACGGGCTCCCGGCCGCGGTTGCGGCCGCTCTGGCGCGGCCGGGCCGATTTGCCGTTGCCCTCACCGGGGATGGCGGCTTCGCGACGACGATGGCGGAGATGGAAACAGCCGTCCGGGAGCGGGCCCACGTTCTGGCGGTGGTCTTCGACAACGGACGTTCCGGCCGGTCGTTCCGCCAGGCCGGCGGGCCGGGCGCCGGCATCGGGGCGATGGACTTTGCGGCTGTCGCCGAAGCGTGCGGCGCACTCGGAATATCGGTCCGCACAGACGGGGAGTTCGAGCCGGCGCTGCACCGGGCGATGGCGGCCGGTCGACCGGCCCTGCTGCATCTGACCCTGGATCCGCGCTGGACTACCCCCGACGGGGGCATGCCGGACCCGGCCGAATCGGCCGAAGTGGCCGTCGAAATGGCGGTCGATGCCGGCGAAGCTCTAGAGGCGGCCCCGCAGGCCGTCGAAGTCGCAGAGCACGCCGTCGAGGCTGAAGAGGTCACGGTCGCTGAGGCGGTCCTTGGCGAGAACGGGAACCCGTAGCCCGGCGTCAGCCTGCCGGTTGAGCCAGGCGCCGCTCCAGGACCAACTGGGTCCGGCGGTCGTGCAGGCCACGTTCCAGACCCACGGGATAGGTGTGCGGGTTGAGCAGCCGGCGGATGGCCGGATGGAGGCTTGCCAACTGGTCCTGGGTCCGCTTCCGGATCTCGTCCAGAGACGGCGAGGCCGAGAGTCGGGCACCGGCTCGCATCACCGGAACCACGAGTTCGTGCGAGATCCAAGCCGGGTCGATCGGGCGCATGTGGAGCGCGTCGGCTGGGTCGACGATCACGTCGCCCGTGGGCGGCTCCGGCAGGTCCTCGTCGTAGATCATGTCTGCCCGGAAGCGCCCCGAGTCATCCACAAAGCGCCGGACCGCCAGCACGCCCGGTACGGAGATCTTGGCCGTCAGTTCCGACAGTTTGACCGGGTACCGCCAGCCGCGGGCGGCATCGCAGATGGCACTCAGCTTGTAGATGGCTCCAAGCGCCGGCTGGTCGTAGCAGGTGTCCAGCTTTGTTCCCACACCCCAAATGTCGATCCGGGCGCCCTGGGCCAGCAGCGAGGCGATGGTGTGCTCGTCCAGGTCGTTCGAGGCGACGATCTTGGTCTCGGTCAGACCAGCCTCATCCAGCATTCGACGAGCTTCGATGGAGAGATAGGCCAGGTCGCCCGAGTCGAGCCGTATTCCAGCCAGATTGCCGCCGCGGGAGGCGAGGCGCTTGCCGGTCTCGATCGCTCGGGAGACGCCGGTGAGCGTGTCGTAGGTATCCACGAGCAGCGTCACGTTGTCCGGCTGGGCATCGGCGTAGACGTCGAAGGCGAGTTGCTCGTCGTCGAAGACCTGGACCCAGGAGTGGGCGTGCGTTCCGCGAACTGGAATGCCGAACAATCGGCCGGCCAGCACATTGGAAGTTGCCGCGACTCCACCGATGTAGGAAGCCCGGGCGGCGGAGAGCGCTCCATCCACGCCCTGGGCCCGTCGCAGCCCGAATTCCAGAACGGGAGCGCCGCTCGCGGCCTCAACCACTCGGGCCGCCTTGGTCGCAACCAGTGTCTGGAAGCCGATAACCGTCAGAAGGATGCTCTCCACCAGCTGGGCCTCGATCAGTGGACCGCGAACCCGCAGCAGCGGTTCGTTGGCAAACACGACCGTGCCCTCGGGGATGGCGTCCACATCGCAGGTGAACTTGAACCCGGCCAGTTGCGTCAGAAACTCCGGGCTGAAGAGTGGCTGGTTTGCGCCACCGCGCAGACCGGCAAGGTATTCGATGTCGCCGGGGCCGAAGTTGAGGTTGGCTAGAATCTCAAGCGCGTCATCCAGGCCGGCGGCAACGGCGTAGCCGCCTCCGAAGGGCAGCGTCCTGAAGCTCAGCCCGAAGACGGCCTCACGATCGGCCACGCCGGCCTTCTCGTAGCCGGCGCCCATCGTGAGTTCATATAGATCCGTGAGCATGGCCAGGCTCGGCCGATAGAGCTCAGATACGCGGGACATTCGGCCCTCGCTTGGATTTGTCCAAGTGGTTTTGCCCGGGCTTCGGCGGCTTGGCTTCAGCCTTGGGTTTGGCGGCATGTTTGGGTGGAGTCTCAACGATGATCTCGGAGATTGCCTCAAGGGTGCCCACGATCGTGGCCACCAGCAGCCCAACGGTGGCGTCGGCGACCGTGATCGGCCCCTCGGAGTCATGGCTGCGGGTCGCCAGCATCGTGACTTCGGCCGGATAGATCGATTCCAGAGTGGCCCCGTCCAGCAACGCCAGGCCCGCATCGACCGCGCGTCCGGCGATGCAACGCATGTCCGTGTCGGTGGCGCGGATGATCGGTTCCGGCTCGCCTCCGGGCGCCATGGGGAGTGGCGTGGGCAGGGACGTCAGCAGATCCACGACAGTCGCCTGGACATCCGGCTTGAGCTCCGGCCCACGGCCGAAGATACGGCCCGAAGTCGGCCAGTTGGTCTCGATTCGCGTCCCGAGAGACAACAGGCGCCTGAGGAAGGTATCGACACCGTCGAGACCTCGCGTCTCGTTCGGCGAGAATGCCAGCAGCCTGCGGGGGGTTGGGTCGCCCGGCTCCGTCACTGCGTTTCTCCGTTGGGTTCGATGCGCGCCGACGACCGCGTCGATGGAGCATAGCGCGGCCGGCCGTGGACCGGGCTCTGGGCGTGATCGTGGACTTTCACCTCCGGGCTGCCGCCCATGCCGGGCGTACACGAACGGAACCCCGGGCTTTCGCTCGGGGTTCCTGCTACTCAGCGAGTGCGGCCGCGATTGGCCGCGATGGCGCGCCCTGAAGGCGCGACTACTTGGAGGCTTGAATGTCGCTGGCCGCCGGGGCGGTGATGGTGACCGGCTGGTCGTAGTTGCTGACCGTCACAGTGATGTCGAGGTTGCCGAATGAGGCGGAGGATTCACTGAACTCCGCCTTGGCCAGGCGGTAGTTGTCCGTGTAAACCCAGAAGTCGATGGCCAACGAATCGATCTTCATGGCTGGCTTGGCGCTGGCCGAAGCCGCGATCTGGGAGTTGATCAAGTCCAGCGGCACGGTGACGCTGATGTGATCGGCGCTCTTGCCACCGATCTGGTCGACTCCGACCAGCTTTGCGGTGACTCCTGCCTTGGTTAGCGCAGTGCGAATCTGGCTGATCTGATCGCTGATGGCAGCAGAGGCCGACGCACCCGGGGTCGGGATGGCGACCGGCGACATGTTCGCCAGGCTCCCGAGATCTGTCTTGGTGTACTTGGTACCGTGCAGGCTGACCTTGTAGTAGAGGGCGTTGTTTACGACGATCAGGTCGCCGGTGATCGGAATGTTGCCGAAGGCCGCCATTGCCGGAACCGTGAGCCCAATATGGGCCGCCGAGTTGGCCACATCGACATCTCCCTGGACGGCGGTTCCGTCCAGCTTGAGGTCGCCGGTCAGTCCACTCGTGGAACTACCCGCGGCGTCGGAGAGCGCGGCTGCCTTGATCGTTCCGCTCACCGCAAGAGCGATGTGGAACGACTTGACGTTGGAGGTGCCATTCAGCACCTGGGTGATGATCTGGGTCGGGTCGGTCAAGTCAATGGCGGCGGAGGCGCCCGGGGCCATCGTCCCGCCCACTGCGTTGGTCGCACCGGCGGCGCCGGCGCCGCCGGATGCGCCGGGTGTCGACGTCGCCGCGCTGGTGCTGCATGCGCTGGCTGTCACCAACATGAGTGCGGCAAGCAAAGTGATTGCTGTCTTGTGAGCGCGAACCAAAGTACGAACCTCCTCTAATGCGGGGAATTGATGGTACCCCAGAAAGTGGCCGCCTCCCGACGGCGTGTCAAATCCTAAGCCGACAAATAGACGTTTGTCTCACTCTACACATCTAGCGCTGGCCGCTCGCCGAACCCCGCAGAATCGGGAGAGGCCGGCGGTTGCTCGCCGGCCTCTTGGAGACCCCGAAGTTAGGCTCGGCCTGGGCCGAGCTGGCCGCTCCGCTATTAGCGTAGCAGGGTAAGGATGCTCTGCGGAGCCTGGTTGGCCTGAGCAAGAATGCTCGTGCCGGCCTGCTGCAGGATCGAGTTCTTGGTGAAGTTGACCATCTCGGCCGCCACATCCAGGTCCTTGATGCGGGACTCGGATGCGTTCAAGTTCTCCGACGCAACGCTCAGCGATGCGACGGTGTGCTGAAGGCGGTTCTCGACGGCGCCGAAGTTGGCGCGAATGGTGCTGACGCCGCTGATAGCCGTGTCGGTTGCCGTGATGAGCGCACCGGCGGCGGCTGTGATGCCGCTGCCGCTGTTGGCGGCTGTGGTGAAGTTGGTGATTGCCGTGTCGAAGCCGGCGTAGGCGGCCGTTCGCGCGTCGGCGAACGTAACGCCGAGGGTGTCGTTCTGGTTGGCGCCGATCTGGAACGTGGCGCCGGAACCGGCGCCAGTGATGATCGTGTTACCCGTGCCTGAGCCGACGAGGCCGGCGGAGACGTTGGCGGCGGAGTCGCCGGTCACGGACGCGACCGTGACCGAGACGCCCATGTTCCCGAAGTTGAGGGTCTGGCTGCCATTGGCGAGAATCGCCTGGAGGGTCAGCGTCTGGCTGTTGCCGCCGGCGGACAGGGTCACTGTGCCGGCGCCGGCGGCGCTGGTCATCGTGTACGTGGTGCTGGCCTTGGCGCCCTGCACGCTGACGTTGGTGACTGCAGTGTTGGTGCCGCTGGCAACGACGAAGCCGTTGTTCACGGTGCCGCCGGTCTGGGAGACCGTCAGGGCGTTGGTCAGAAGGTTCTGGCCGTTGAACGTCGTGGTCGACGCGATGCGGGTAATTTCCGCCTGGAGGGCGGTGACTTCGGCGTTGACGCTCTGGGCGTCACTCTGGCCGAGGGTGCTGTTGCCGGCTTCGACAGCCAGCTCGCGAATGCGCTGCAGCATCGAGTGCACTTCGTTCAGTGCGCCTTCTGCCGTTTGCACCATCGAGACGCCGTCCTGGGCGTTTCGCTGGGCCTGGTTGAGACCTGTGACCTGGGCCTGCAGTCGTTCGCTGATGGCCAGGCCGGCTGCGTCGTCGGCTGCGCGGTTGATGCGCAGACCGCTCGACAGCTTCTCGACGCTGCTGGCGTACTTGGCCGCAGTAGCAGTGAGGTTCCTTTCTGCGTTTAGTGCCTCGATGTTGGTGTTGATCCGCGTACTCGCGGAAGTGGGCCTCCATGCCGTTGAGCTCTGA
>DASVKT010000014.1:0-3981 GCA_036385235.1 Candidatus Limnocylindrales bacterium
CGGGCTCGAGACGATCATCGTCCTGCCCAAGGGCAAGATCGCCCTCGGCAAGATGATCCAGGGCATTGCGGCCGGCGCGAAGGTTCTGGCCGTGGACGGCAACTTCGACGACGCGTTCCGGGTCGTGCGCGAGATGGCCGAACAGAAGGATCATCCGGTCACGCTCGTGAACCACGTCAACCCGAACCGCGTCGAGGGTCAGACCACCGCGGCGTACGAAGTCTGCGACGACCTTGGCCGCGCGCCGGAGATCCTCGCCCTCCCGGTCGGCAACGCCGGCAACATCACCGCCTACTGGCTCGGCTTCAACCGCTACCAGGCCGCCGGTCGAATCGATCGCAAGCCCAAGATGTTCGGTTTCCAGGCCGCCGGAGCCGCGCCGATCGTGCTGGGCCACCCGATCGAGCATCCCGAGACGGTTGCCACGGCCATCCGCATCGGCAACCCCGCCTCGTGGAAGCGGGCCGAGGCCGCGCGCGACGAGTCGGGCGGTCTGATCGACATGGTCACCGACGACGAGATCCTCGCCGCGTACGCGGAACTCGCCCAGACCCAGGGCATCTTCTGCGAGCCCGCGTCCGCTGCCAGCGTCGCCGGCATCATCAAGATGGCCGCCCTCGGCCGCGTGCCCGCCGACGCGACCGTTGTCTGCGTCCTTACCGGCCACGGCCTAAAGGATCCGGAGCGCGCCGAGATCGTCTTCGCCAAGCCGGACTCGATCATTGAAGCGGCCCCGACGACCGCCGCGGTGATGAAGGCGCTGGGCTGGTAGGGGAGCTGGGGACGGTCGCCGCAATTCCGAGCCGCGCCCGCGGCATCTGGTCTAACTCCCCTGCCATGGAAGTTGGGGCAGGTCACGCCGGTCAGCTCCGCTCACCGTGCTCGGCGCTGAGCGTGAGAACTGGTCAAAGCTCGGTTTTCTCTGCCCAAACGCCGCCAAACGGTCCCGATATCCGACCCAACTTTCACTCCAGGGAAGTTTGACTAGATAGCGGCCAGGACTCCGCTGGTTGGTCTGCCGCGCGCACGGCGGTCGGCCCAATGAAGCGCCGGTCGACAGAGTGTGGGCTTCTGGGATCGGTCAGTCGTCGCCGAATAGGTCGACGTAGGTCGGATCCGCGTGTTCCCACTGCAGATCCGTCGAGATCAGGTAGCTCGCTAGATCCTCGAGGAGCACTTCGGGCGGCACCGTGATCGACACCAGCTTGTTGAACATGCCTTCGTAGTTGCAGCCCAACGCGATGATGCCGTTGAGCACGCGCTCGGCCTCCGGGGTGTCGGCCTTCTCATCGCCGAACGTCAGCCGGACAGTTCTGTTGCCTGAACGCTCGGTAACCCGTACGAACTCGTAGAAGCCGTCGGCGATGTACGTCCCCTCGACGATGTCTGCCTCTGAAATGCGGTAAGCGAAGAAGGGCGAGTTATCGAGACGAAACCGATCCTGGCCCGGCTTGAGTCGTACCGCCCAGAGTGTCTCGATGTAGCCGCCGTCAGACAGCTGAATCTTGACGTAACCCTGATCGGCGAGGGATGGTTTAGCCGCCATTTCCCCTACGCCATCCCCGCCTTGATCAGCTCCATGAACTCCGCGTACGTGTCCACGGCCGGGAATTGCGGGAACTGCTCGATCACGTTCGCCGGCGCGTGGAAGAGGATGCCGCGGTCGGCCTCGGCCAGCATGGCGGTGTCGTTGAAGGAGTCGCCGCCGGCGATGACGTTGTAGTTCATGGCCTTGAACGCGGCGACGGCCTCGCGCTTCTGCTCGCGGATGCGGAGATGGTAGCCGGTGATGTGGTCGTCCTCGACGATCAGCTTGTGGCACAGGAGCGTGGGGAAGTTGAGCCGGCGGAGTAGGGGAGCGGCAAACTGCTCGAACGTGTCCGACAGGATCACGACCTGGGTGATCGTGCGCAACTCGTCGAGGAACTCGCGGCCGCCCGGCAGCGGCGACAGCGTACCGATGACAGCCTGGATGTCCGAGAGCTTGAGCCCGTGCTCGTCTAGGATCGCCAGGCGCCCGCACATGAGCTTGTCGTAGTCCGGCTCATCGCGCGTCGTGCGGCGCAACTCCGGAATGCCGGTCTTCTCGGCGACGGCAATCCAGATTTCGGGCGTCAGCACGCCCTCCATGTCCAGGGTCACGATCGATTGCTTCATGGGATGGGAGTCTAGCGCGGCGGGGGCATTGCCGGGGCCGGGCCGGTTGGTACGGGGCCGGGTGTCGTTGCCGGCGCCGGGTGGCGGGGCGGGAAGGGAGTGGGTGAACCGTGCCGGCCGCGGGCCGGGTGGCGGGCGGAGCAACGGTTCGGATTCGCCTCGCCCGGGCGGGCATTTCGCGAGAAAGTGGCCGGACTCCGATCCGCGCGGCCGATCGGCCCGGCTTTCTAGGCAAATTCAAACCCGGGTAGCACGAGCGCAGGAATCCAGGCCGGAGATCGGTCCGAGGCGCCCAAAACGGTGCCGCGGCAGCCGAGTCCACGCTCAGCCGCGAGCCAATAGAGGCGCAGAAGGGCGGTTCGCGCCCGTCTGGAAACCAACAAGTTGCTGCCGTGCTACCCCGGTTGAAATCTGCCTAGTTGTTGCGGAGTGGTGGCCGCCCAGGCGACATTCCCCACTTCGGGGCGACCCCGCCCCGCCACTCAGCCTCAGCTCTCGTCGCCTTCGCCCTCGTCCTCGTCCTCGTACAACGGCAGCGCGGGCGTGCCGACGACTTTGGACCACGGATCGAATAGGACTCCGGCGTCTTCGCTATCGAGCATGTCGGACATGATGAGGGCGGAGACGGCGTCGGCGACGGCGGGACCGGCGATTTCCCGGGTGCGAGCCCAGTCGCCGACGTCGCCGCGGATCTTGTTGAAGCGCGTGGCACCACCCTCCATCCAGGCGAAGACCTCCGCCTGGGCGAGGCGCATCTGCTCGCGCCACTTGCTGCTCTCATCGGCCAGTTCCTGCAGCGAGCGGTGGGCCAGCTTCAGGTCTTCCTTGGGCTGCTCGCGCCAGACCTCGATCAGCTCGACGATGATTTCGGAGTCCAGAGTGCCCAGGTTGGTCAGCAGCTCAGTCACCAGCGCCGTGTTCGGCCCGAATTCGCCCGCTTCCTCGGCGTCTTCCTCTTCTTCTGGCTCCGGCTCGGGTTCGGCCTTCTTGCCCTTGCCGCCCTTGCCGGCGGACTTCTTGGAGTCGGTCGAGACTTCGGCCTCGGCCTCCTCTTCGGCCTCGTCTTCGTCGCCCTCTTCCGAATCTTCCTCATCCTCTTCGGGATCCATGACGTCGGCCCAAGGCACGTAGAGCGTGTTGAAGTCCTCGTCCGCCAGTTCGTCCACCAGGACGAGGGCGTCCACGGCGTCGGTGGCGGCGTTGGCGACGAGTGTGTACAGGTCGATGTCCTCGTCCTCGACGAGGCCCAGGGCGGAGAACCAGTCGGAGACGGCGCGCTCGGCCGTTTCCAGCTCCAGGCCCAGCTTGCCGCCGCGATGGCGCCGACGGATGACCGACTGAGCGACCTTGCGCTCAGCGTCTGGCGTCAGCTCGTACGAGTCGGCGATGGCTTCGGCGGTCTCGTCGTCCAGTTCGGTGAGAGAGTCCAGGAGCGCGGCAACTTCCTCGCCGTTGGGGCCGTAGAGGCTGATCGGGTTGGATGCCTCGAGGCCGAATTCCTCGGCTTCACGCTGCAACTCGGCCTCTAGCTCCGCCCGGCTCTTGGCGGCCTTGATGGCTTCGCGCGCGTCCTGAATCGGGTCTTCTTCGATATCTAGTTCCGGGTCGGGGCGGGCGAGCAGACCCACGAGGCGCGACCCGAAGCTGCGCTTGGCAGGCTTCTCCGGCTCGAAATCCTCTTCGGCGTCGACCGGCGCGGCCGACTCGACCGACTTGGCCGATTTGGCGGGCTTGGAAGCCGTGTCTGACTTTGACGATTTGGCAGATGCGACGGATTTGCCGGGCTTTGCCGGCGCGGCCGACTTGGCGGCAGGACCCGACTTG
>DASVKT010000015.1:0-18483 GCA_036385235.1 Candidatus Limnocylindrales bacterium
CCAGCTCGTCGCCGATGATGACGGCGAAGTGGGCGTGTTCCTTGGAGGCGGTCTCGAGTTGGCGGCTGAGCTTTCGCGGGGCTAGCTCCACTCGCACGGAGAGACCTTCCGCCCGCAATAGAGCGGCCACTCGCAGACGCGAGACGGTGTCCGCGGGGTCTGCGCCGGCCACGACCGCCAGCGGCGGAACCTCCACGGCGGCATCGGCGCCGACTTCGGCCAGAGCGAGCAGAACGCGGTCCAGGCCGAGAGCAAAGCCGATGGCCGGGGTGGCTCGGCCACCCAGAAGCTCGACCAGACCGTCGTATCGGCCGCCGCCGCCCAGCGCCTGCTGCTGGCCTTCGGCGCCCTGGCGGTAGAACTCGAAGGCGGTTCGGGCGTAGTAGTCCAGGCCACGGACGAGCGTCGGCTCCAGGCGATAGGGCACGCCCATCGCGTCGAGGTGCGCCTTGACGGCGGTGAAGTGGGCCTCGCAGGCCTCGCACAGGTGATCGGAGATCATCGGCGCCGCGGCGATGAGCGCCTTCATCGACGGGTCCTTGGAGTCGAGCAGGCGGAGCGGGTTCAATTCCAGGCGCCGCAGTTCAAGCTCGGGCAGTTCGGCCGAATGGTCGGCAAAGTAGGCTTTCAGCCTCGCGAGATAGACGGGACGGCACGCCGAGTCGCCGATCGAATTCAGCAGCACCTGGACGTCCGGCACGCCCGCCTCGGCGTAGAAGCGGCGGCCCATTTCGATGACCTCGGCGTCCACCGCCGGCCCGGCGTCGCCGATGGCCTCGGCGTCCCACTGCCAGAACTGGCGGTACCGGCCGGCCTGCGGACGGTCGTAGCGGAACATCGGCCCGACGACGGTGAGCTTTACCGGCTGCGACCAGGTGTGCATGCCGTGCTGGACGAACGCCCGAACGATCCCGGCCGTCGCCTCCGGTCGAAGCGCCCACGCCTCCGAGTCTTCCGTCCGCGGCGCGATCCGGAACAGCTCCTTTTCCACGACATCCGTGGCGGCGCCAATCCCCCGCTCGAAGACGGCGGCCTGCTCGAAGAGCGGGATCTCCATCTCGCGGTAGCCGTATCGGGCGGCGAGGGAGCGGGCGATCCCCTCGAGGCGGCTGAAGCCGGCCCGGGTCTCGGGAAGGAGATCTCGTGTTCCGCGTGGGGACTTGTAGGAAGGCATTGCGGAAGGATACCGACTGGCGGTGGTGGCGCGGGCGCTGCGGGCGCTGACGCGGCCGCCGGTTCGGCCGTCCCCTCTTCACTAGTTCGACCGAAACGCGCGCCGGTCGCTACCGGAATATCTCGCGTTTGTCCGGCTGAGGCGGACAACTCTGGGTTCCTTGCGACCGCCAATCGGTTCGGCTGCCGCAGAACGAGCCTTCGCAGGCTCGGAATCGGGAGAATCCGGCAGCTTTGAGGCTTCAGGCCCTCGATTCCATGGCGAAATGGCCTGCGAATCCGGTATTCGGGAGATTCCTGTCCGGCTGGCCCGGACAAACGCACGATGTCGCGCGCGAGTCGGAGACAACGGCCGCGACGCGGCGACACCCCGAACCAGCCATCCGGCCCACCTGGCCCGCCCGGCCCAGAATCAGAAGCGCGGCGGCCCGATGGGCCGCCGTTCTCTTTTGCGATCAGTGAGGCGCCTACGCGACGACGTTCCCCGAGTCCTCGCGCAGGGCGGAGCCCAGGCAGGAGAAGAAACGGCGCACGGTCATGACGATTGAGCGCTTGGAGACGCCGCCCTCGACCGAGAGGTAGTAGTCGAAGAAGAACTTGCCGTTGGCGGATACCGACGCGCGGATCAGCTTGACCTGGTCGTTGACCCGATTGATGTAGGCCAGCTTGTCCGGATCGGCCGCGTCCGCTGCGGCGCCGAAGATCGCGTAGATGGAGATCAGTCGTCCATCCTGATCCGGGCGTAGATAGCAGCGGTAGTTGTCCTTGACGATCAGGTCGCCGTCTGTGTCGACGGTGACTTCCATGTAGGCCTCTTCGAAAAGGGCCTTTAGCGCTTCCGCGCTGATCCCCTCGGGATAGATGAACTCGTCAGACACGCGAACCTCCTTCTTGACCGCTCCCCCGGGGGCTCGATCTCCCAAGCGCAATAGCTCGACGGAACTGCGACGGAACTTCAACCGACTCGCTGACTATACCGGACCGGCGCCCAGTCGACGTGTCAGGAGAGGTCACGCTGGACGGAGATGACGTCCTTCAGCTGCTCTAGGCGGCTCATTACTCGCGCCAGCTGCGCGACCGAGGCCACCTCCAGGGTGGCGCGGACCACGGCCGTCCGGTCGGCGGTGACGTTCATGTTCGCGGCCAGGATGTTGACTTTGTTCTCGGCCACGATCTGGGTCACGTCGGAGAGAAGGCCCGTCCGGTCGTAGGCCTCCAGCCGAATGGAGATTGGGTAGGTCTGCTGCATCTTGCCTTCCCATTCGACATCGATCAGCCGGGCAGTCTCGCGCTCGCCCTGGATCGTCTGGCAACCCCGCAGATGAACCGTGACGCCCTTGCCTCTGGTGATGAAGCCGACGATCGGGTCTCCGGGGATCGGGTGGCAACACTGGCCGAAGCGGACCAGCAGGTCCCCCACTCCGTTGACCCGCACGCCGCCCTGGCGGGACGGCTGGCTCGGCGGCGCGGTCGGCGGCAGTGCGGCCTGGGCGTCGTCCACCACGCCCAACCGGGTGACAACCTGCTGGGCGGCAACGGCTCCGTATCCGATTGCGGCGTAGAAATCGTCCAGGTTCTCGAACTTGTAGAGCCGGGCCATCTCCAGGATGCGGTCGCCGCCGACCGCGCCCAGGTTGGTCCGGGCCAGACGCCTCAGTTCCCGCTCCAACGACTCGCGGCCGTGGGTGATGTTCTCGTCGCGTTCCTGGCGCTTGAACCACTGCCGGATCTTCTCCTTGGCGTGGCTCGTGCGGGCGATGTTCATCCAGTCGCGGGAAGGACCGTGGATGCCCTTGGTCGTGACGATCTCAACGATGTCACCGTTCTTGAGCTTGTAGTCCAGCGGCACCAGCCGGTTGTTGATCTTGGCACCGATGCAGCGGTGGCCGATATCGGTGTGAATTCGATAGGCGAAGTCCAGCGGCGTGGCGCCGGCCGGCAGGTCCTTGACCTCGCCCTTCGGCGTAAACACAAAGACCTGATCCTGGAAAACGTCCAGCTTCACGCCTTCGACGAACTCGGTGGCGTCCGAGACGTCGCGCTGCCAGTCCATGACCTGGCGCAGCCAGGCGAGCTTGGCGTCGTACTCGCGATCGGCCCGCGAGCCTTCCTTGTAACGCCAGTGCGCCGCAATGCCGACCTCGGAAACGGCGTGCATAGCCTGGGTCCGGATCTGGATCTCCAGTGGCTGGCCGTCCAGGGCGATCACGGCTGTGTGGAGGCTCTGGTAGAGGTTCGGTTTGGGGACGGCGATATAGTCGTCGAACTGGTTGGGGATGGGATGCCAGAGCGAGTGGACCACGCCCAGCGCGGCGTAACAGTCCTTGATCTCCTCGACCAAGACTCGGATGGCGTAGACGTCGTAGATCTCACCGATCTCGGCGCTCTTGCGCTGCATCTTCCTGCGGATGCTGTACAGGTGCTTGGGTCGGCCGGATAGTTCAGCCTCGATGCCGGCATCGGCGAGTACCGGCCGCAGCGCTTCTATCGCTCGCTGGATGAACGCCTCGCGGCCCTTCCGCCTGGTGTCCAGGACGCGAGCCAGCTCCTTGTAGGCATCGGGCTCCAGAGTCTTGAAGGCGAGGTCCTCGAGCTCCCACTTGATGCTCCAGATGCCCAGACGCTCGGCCAGCGGGGCGTAGATCTCGAGCGTCTGGCGGGCGATCCGGGCCTGCTTGTCAGACGGCAGCGCATACAGCGTCCGCATGTTGTGGAGCCTGTCCGCGAGTTTGATCAGAACGACGCGGATGTCGTCTGCCATGGCCAGGAACATCTTGCGGATGTTCTCGGCCTGCTGCTCCTCGTGGCTGTGGGTGCTGAACTTGGACAGCTTGGTGACGCCGTCCACAAGTTGCGCAACCTCCGCCCCAAAACGCTCCTCAACGTCTGCCAGGGTGAAGTCCGAGTCTTCCGGGACATCGTGGAGGATGGCCGCGGTCACGGCTACCGGATCGATGCCGATATCCGCCAGGATCTGAGCGGTGGCCAGGGGGTGGACGATGTAGGGCTCGCCGGTAACACGAGTCTGCCCGTGGTGGGCCAGCTCCGCCAGGTCGAAGGCGGCCCGCAACGGCGCCAGATCTGCCTGCGGATAGTGCTTCGCTACGGAGTCTCGGACGTGCCGGAACTTCGTCTCGGGCGTTGGCAGGACGGCCAGGCCCAGACGCAATCGCTCGGCGAGCGGCAGGCGCGCCGAGCGGCGCCGAGGTTCGGTCCCCTCGGGGGAGGCTGGCGGTCCGGTGGGTTCAATCGACATTAGCGTGAGTCTACCAGCCGATCAGGACCAAACCCCGAGCCGGCTCGACCTAGAGGCCGAGTAGCGACTGGAGGTCTATCGTCCCGCCCAGAGTCACGGCGCTGGCCCCCACGCTCACCGTCGTCAGGCGGAACGGGTTGCCGCTCCCGGCCTGAAGCAGAACCACTGTGGGGATGTCTGTGCTGTTCGGGACCATGAGCAGCGAGCCGTCGCGGGCCACCAGACGGCCCTGCTTGGATTGGCCGTTGATGGTAATCGTGACCTTGTCCGGCGAAGCGACCTTGACGGTGCCCGTCAGGCTCGTATGAGCCTTGAGCTGCGTCGCGACCAGCCGCTCGGCTTCCGTGTTGGAGACGGTCAGGGTAGCCGAGGCAGCCGTGCCCTCACCGTGGACGACGACCGTGTCGATCGTCATGCCGTCACCCGTAGGAGCGAAGACACGGACGCCCGTCAGCGTTCCGTCCGCCCTGCCGAAGGTGCGGTCGATGAGCTGGACGTCATTCAGCGACACATCCATGGTCGCGGCGTGAAGGTCCCCGACGCTCACCTGCGTCGACGTGAGGCGGATCTTGTCCGCATGCCCCAGCAGGATTCGCGGCGGCAGCGTTGCCGAGATTTCCACCTGGGTGCTCGTGCCGGTGAAGCCCACGGCGTTGAGGGCGTTGGTCGCCAGCCAGCTTGCGCCGAACGGAAGGCCAAACCAGAGCAATGCAAAGACGATGGCCACCGTCACCAGGATACGGATCAAGCAGGACCGCATGCCAAACCGCCTTTGCTGTCTCGCGCTTCCACTTGTGCGCCCCGATAGCCAAGGCGACCGAGCGCCCGTACGGCCTCCGAGCGCTCATCCCAGGACCGCGGCCCGTCGGCCATGATAATGCTCTGTTCGTGGCCCTTCCCTGCCAGAAGGACGACGTCACCCGGCTTCGCGCGCTCGAATGCGGCCTCGATTGCGCCGCGGCGGTCGGCGATGCAGAACAGGTTCTCCCCCGCCTTCATTCCGGCAGCTTCTGCGCCGGCCGCGATCTCGGAGAGGATCTTCATGCTGTCCTCGCCGCGGGGATCCTCATCGGCCACGATCACCAGACGGCAGCGCTCTCCCGCGATCCGGCCCATCATCGGCCGCTTCTGCACGTCTCTCTCGCCGGCCGAACCGAACACAACCACGACTCCCCCACCCCCGGCCGCCGCCATCGGCGAGAGCGTTTCTAGGACCTTCTGGAGCGAAGCCGGCGAGTGGGCGTAGTCCACGATCACACCGAAGGGCTGGCCGCAGTCGAGGCGCTCCATCCGGCCGGGCACGCCGGTGATGGCTTCCAGGGAGGCCCGCGTCTGCGACGGCTCGAGGCCCAGGACTTCGCCCAGGGCGATCGCGGCCAGGCAGTTGAGGACGTTGAAGCGGCCGGCCAGGGCAAGGCCGAGACCACCTTCCCAACTCGGGGTCGCGACCCGCATGTTCAGCGCGCGAACGCCTTCCTCGACTGCGGTCGCTCTGACATCCGCCTCGGCCGATTCGCCGTATGTCAGAACGGCTGCCCCGGCGCGACGGGCGGCTGCGGCGAAGAGAGGCGCAGCCGGGTCATCGGCGTTCACGATGGCCGTTCGGGGCCAGCGCCGGGCCGTCGTCTTGGCAGAGGTGCCGGTGTCGCCCGTGCCGGCCGCGTCGCCGAGCCGTTCGAACAGGCTCAGTTTCGCGTCCCGATACGCCTCGAACGTGCCGTGCAATTCCAGATGCTCGTGGGTGAGGTTGGTGAAGATGGCGATGTCGTAGGCAATCTCGTCGACACGGTGCAGCGCGAGTCCATGCGACGTGGTTTCCACGATGGCGGCCTCGTTGCCGGCAGAGACCATCGCCCGCAGCATCCGCTGTATCTCCGGCGCCTCGGGCGTGGTGACGTGCTCCGCGTTGGCGGTCCGGACCAGCCCAATCTTCTTGCCCGCGGTCGTGATGAGGCCGGTGGAGATGCCCGCCGCCTCCAGAACGGCCGTTGCCAGAAACGATGTGGTGGTCTTGCCGTCCGTGCCGGTGATCCCGACGATCCCAAGTTCCCGGCTGGGGTCTCCGTATCGCCAGGCAGCGGCAACGGCCAGCGCCCGGCGCGCGTCATCCACGACGATCTGGGGCAGGGCGATCCCGGCGACCGGCTGCTCTACCAGCGCCGCGGCGGCTCCGCGCTCGGCAGCAGCGGCCACGTAATCCCGCCCGTCCGCATGCGCCCCCGGAACGGCAACGAAGAGGAACCCTGGAGCCACCAGCCGCGAGTCGGAGGTGACGCCGCAGATCGGCAGCTCGGCAATGGTCAGGTCCAGGTTCTGTCCCGAAGTCGGCAATCGGCCCGAGGTCGCGAGCCTGTCAACCAGGCTGGCCAGCAGCCGCGGAACCGCAAGATCTGCGGTGGCAATCAACCGCGCCATCGCCTCGGCCGACGCAGCGCCGGCCGAGATCCCGGGCGTCTCCCGATGCTGGTCCGTCACTCGGCGGGCTCTTCTGCCGGGGCGTGGGGCCGGCCGCGGACCTTGCCAATGCCATGGCGCCAGGCCCCGATCCGATCCTGGAAGACCTGTGCCCTATCGAAGGCGAAGCGGCCCGCCGGGCTCAGAACCAGATCCCACGCGCCCACGTACTTGATCTCGCGGCCACCGAACCCGGCCTTGAAGTGCTCGATGCCTTCGTGCGAGATGCCCCACATGTCGTAGCTGGTGGCGCCTTGCTCGCGCGAGGTTCGCATCGCCTCCCACTTGAGCAGGTAGTTGGCGCGCAGATCGGCACCGGCCGGCGTCATGCCGCCATACGGCTCCACGACGCGATCCCCGACACGCAGGAGAAACAGCGTGGCCAGCCCGGCACCATCCGGACCTTCGGCGATCAGCAGGCGAGCCATCCCCAGCTTCGCAAACGCCTCCCAGACGCCCAGATAGGACTCATAGGTTCTGATGACGAAGCCCGCTCTCTTCGCCGTCTCGCGGTAAATCGCATAGAACTCGGGCAGCCGGTCAACGCTGGCCTCGACCACGCGGACCTCGCTCTTGCGGGCCTTGTTGACGTACTGACGCCACTTCTTGCGGAGGTTGCCCCAGAGAACCTCTTCTTCCGGGCGCAAGTCCACCTGGCGGGTTCGCGGCGGCTGAATGGGAGTAGCAACGCGCCAGCCGCAATTCCGGAGAGCGCGGCGGAATTCGCCGTCAACATCCGCCGGGCCGTTCAGTTCGATCTCCGGCTCGATGCGGACATGGGATATCCGCCACGGTTCCGCGGTCACAACTTGCCTGAGGCCTGCCGTGAATGCTTCCAGGGTGGCCGGATTCCAGGTCTCGAAGATCGGTCCCCGCGGCGCATAGGCGAAGGCCCACGGCAGAGCCTTGGGCTTGCGGACCAGCAGCTGGGCCCCAAACGTTGAGGCGGCGGCGTCGGCGCCATGAGCGGTCGACCCGATGAAACGCATCGGCGTCCAACCATTCGGCGCTTTGACTTCCGCCCAGGCGCTGGTTTGCAGGTACGA
Source organism: Candidatus Limnocylindrales bacterium (assembly GCA_036385235.1). Taxonomy (GTDB): domain Bacteria; phylum Chloroflexota; class Limnocylindria; order Limnocylindrales; family CSP1-4; genus Fen-1039. The sequence goes on from DASVKT010000015.1 coordinate 7,930, forward strand.
GCCGGGCGTCGAGCGCGAGACGAAGGCGTCCCAGTCGGAGGTCGTCGGAGCCAGGTCCACGACGGACGAGCGGGCGGAAACGGCCTCGCCGCTTCTCGTCGTTTCCATCGCGGAGTCCTGCGCCATGACCACCTCCAGGTTCAAATTGAGACTCGACCCGACACCCTCGATTGTAGGCGGCGGAGCCGGCGGCTAACGCTCGGCCTCAGGCTTGGCCTTTGGGCCGGTCGACGGAGTGCCGGACTGCAGCCTGGCGCGGGGATGCGAAGCAGTGTAAGCGGCCCGAAGCCGCGTCGGGGAAACGTGGGTGTACAGCTGAGTGGTGGCCAGGCTCTCGTGGCCCAGCAACTCCTGAACCACGCGTAGATCCGCTCCTCCATCCAGCAGGTGCGTCGCGAAGCTGTGCCGCAACGTGTGAGGCGAGACGCCCTCAGGCAAACCTGCTGCCACGCGGAGCCGTTCCAGCCGGTAGCGCAAGCCGCGCACGCCGAGAGGCGCACCGAGGTGGTTCAGGAACAGGATCCCCGAATCCTGGGCCAGTGGCCCGGTGGGCAAGATGGCCGACCGCGCGGCCAGCACCGGCCTGGCCTCATCGATGTACTTCGCCAAAGCCGCCCGGGCCGGAACTCCCAGGAGCGATGCCCGCTCCTTGCGCCCTTTGCCGGTCACTCGCACTTCGCCACGCCTCAGATCCACGGCGCTCAGGGTCAGCGAAGCCAACTCACTGATACGGAGCCCGGCGGCGTACGCGGTCTCGATGATCGCCACGTCACGGACCCTCAGAGCCGCGGAGAGAGCTTCGCGGTCTGGGGTTGCCAATCGGTGCGAGTTCTGGCCACCGGCGTCGGCACCCTTCCCTGCCGTCTCGATCAGCCGCTCGGTCTCGGCGATGGTAAGAACCTCGGGCAGGCGGCGCGGCTGGCGCGGAGTTGCCATCGCCGCCAGCGGGTTCCCCGCGGTGAGTCCCTGTCGCGTTGCGAAGCGGTAGAACGATCGCAGCGCAGCAAGTCGCTGGGCCACAGTGCGTTTGCCGCGCCCCTCACCGAGGATCGCCAGGTAGGCGCGCAACTCGGAGCGCGACGGGGCGGTCCAATCGTGGCCGCCGGATCCGAGCCACGCCAAATACGCGTCGAGGCTCGTCCGATACGACCTGATCGTGTTGGCCGAAGAACCGCGCGCCTCCAGCGCCTGGAGGAATCGATCAGCCGCGGCGAGCGCTGCGGGCGGGGCCGCGGACGCAGGAGCCGCGACCGGCAATACCGGCCCGTTGTCCGTCGCGGCCCTCCGCGTCACTTGCTCTTGCTGGTGCCGCCGGCTTTCGGGGCGGCCTTCTTGCGAGTGGCCGTGGCCTTCGGAGCCGACTTCGGAGCCGACTTCGTGGCGCTCGCGCCGGCACGGCTGGGTCGTCGCGCCCTGGCTCCGGCCGGTCTGGCCAGCGCCTCGGGATTGGGCTCGCCGCCGACCAGGCTCCGGCCGATCGGTTCGTCGATGCCGGTAAGGTCCACGGCCGCGCCACAGACGAGGCAGATGCCCGCCTCACCGTTCCGCCCGATCGGCGCCTTGTCTGCCTCGTGCAGCGCCCCGATGGGCTCGTGGGACGTGGTGTAGCGGCACGTGGGGTAGCGCTTGCAACCCCAGAACAAGGATCCGGTCCGCCGCGCCCGGCGGGTCACCAGGTAGCCCTCGCGGCACGTTGGACAGGAGGCTTCGAACGGAAGAGGCGGAGGCGGCGGAGGGCCGTCTTTCTTGATGAAGTCGCAATCCGGATAGCGGGAGCAGCCGACGAACGGGCCGAAGCGGCCGCGTCGCGCCACGAGGACGCCGGCATCGGTCTCACCGCACTTGGGGCAGGCTTCGGGAGCCGCCGGCTCACCTGTTCCACCCTCGGCGCCTTCGCCCGCAGCCTGACCCGCGCCACCGGCGCCCGGCAACTCTCGGGTTTCTTTGTGCTCCGGATACATCGAGCAAGCAAGGAACTCGCCGAACCGGCCGAGCCGAATGACCATCGGGTGGCCTTCCGAGCAAATCTCATCGGACGGCTTGGTGGTGAAGTCCGCCCGCTTCAGTTCCTTGGTCTTCTCTTCGATACGGGCTCGGAAGGGCGTGTAGAAGGCCCGAACGACCGGCACCCAGTTCCGCTTGCCGTCCGCCACGTCGTCGAGGTCGTTCTCCATGCGGGCCGTGAACTCCAGGTCCACAAACTCGCCGAAGTGCCCCACGAGCAGATCCGTAACCACTTCGCCCACAGGCTCCGGATAGAGCCGCCGCTCCTGGACCTTCACATAGCCGCGATCCATGATCGTGGAGATGGTGGCCGCGTACGTGGAAGGCCGGCCGATGCCGTGCTCTTCCAGCGCCTTGATCAGAGTGGCTTCCGTGTAGCGCGGCGGCGGCTCGGTGAAGTGCTGGAGCGGCGCGACGGAGTCGACGCCGGCGGCATCGCCCTTCGCCAACGCCGGGAGACGGCATTCCGCCTCTTCCTCCTGGTCGTCGCTGCCCTCGGTATAGACCCGCGAGAAGCCGTCGAAGGTCGTGCGGGTCGCGGTAGCGCGCAGTTCGTAGCCGTTGCTCGCCAGGTCGGCGCTCGTGGTCTCGAGTTCCTTGGTGGCCATCTGGCTGGCGATTGCTCGCTGCCAGATCAGGCGGTAGAGACGCGCTTCATCGTTGCCGAGCCGCTTTGCCAGCGTGTCCGGGTCCCGCTCGAAGCTTGTCGGGCGGATGGCCTCGTGCGCTTCCTGAGCGTTGCGGGTCTTGGTCTTGAAGACGCGGCCCTTGGGAGTGACGTATTCCGGCCCGAATCTCTCCCCGATGACCTGCGCGGCTTCGGCCATGGCCTGGCTCGAGAGCGCAACCGAGTCCGTTCTCATGTAGGTGATCAGACCGACCTGGCCGTCGTCCGTCTCCATGCCTTCGTAGAGGCGCTGCGCGGCGCTCATGGTTCGCTTGGGCGAGAAGCCGAGTTTGCGGCTGGCTTCCTGCTGCAGGCTGGAGGTGGTGAAGGGCGGGGCCGGGTTGCGGTTGGTCTTCTTGATCGAGACTTCGGTAACGACCGGCCGGCTGGCGCGAATGGCAGACGCATGCTTCTCGGCCGTCTCGCCGTCGCCGATCTCGGGCTTCTTGCCGTCGATGCGGACGAGGTCTGCTTCGAACGTGTCGCCGTTAGGCGCGACCAGAATGGCCTTCAGGGTCCAGTATTCGCGGGCCGTGAAGGCGCGGATTTCGCGCTCGCGATCCACCACGATGCGCACTGCGACCGACTGGACGCGTCCAGCGGACAGCCCGGCCCGAACCTTGCGCCAGAGCAGCGGGCTCAGCGTATAGCCGACCAGCCGGTCCACGACGCGGCGAGCCTGCTGGGCGTCGACCAGGTTCTTGTCGATTGATCGCGGTTCGGCAAAGGCCTTCTTGATGGCCGATTCGGTGATCTCGGAGAAGGTGACTCGCCGGGTCCGCTCGGGAGACAGGTTGGCGGCCTCGGCAACGTGCCAGGCAATTGCCTCCCCTTCGCGGTCAAGGTCTGTCGCGAGGTAGATCAGGTCGGACTTCGCGGCGGCCTTCTGGATGGCCGCCAGCTGCTTCTTCCTGTCCGCGACGACTTCATACACGGGCGTGAAGTCGTTGTCCACGTCCACACCGAGCTGGTTCTTGCCCGGGTTCTCCGGGAGGTCCCGGACATGACCGTAGGAAGCGAGCACGGTGTAGCCCGGACCAAGATATCTCTCGATCGTCTTCGCTTTGGCTGGCGACTCGACGATCACAAGGTTGCCACTCATCGGCGGGAGTCTAGCATCAGCCACTCTACTCGCCGTTAATCGGCGCCGGGGCAGGGCAGGCAGGCTCCGCCGCAGCCCCCTCAGGCGTCGCGGATTCGCTTCAGCAAGTCCCCATCGAGCCCAATCATGTCCGCCTGGCGCCGTAGATCCTCGGACCACAGCTCGTCTTCGATCGGCTCCCTTGCGGGCTCTTCGGCCGATACTTCGGACAGCATCAGGCCGAACTCTTGCGGCTGCTCACCCTCGCCTGTAACCAAGGTAAGTCTGGAAAGAGGAGACTCCTGATGCTCCCCTTCCGCCGGGGGCATCGGGCGGCTGACGGCTTCTTCGGTTTCGAACGCCTCCATCTGAGACTTGGGAATCTCGATGAAGCGGATATGGATCATCGGAAACGCAAACGTCGAGTCCTCGAAGCTCACGAACACGGGCTTCTTGCCGTTCATGGTCCGCACGTTGGTGCAGATCAGGTTGGTGTCCGAAGACAGCGGCAATGCCAGCAGATCGGCCATGATCGGCTGTTCGTTGGCGATGTGGACGATTACGTCGTGAACCACTCGGCATGCCTGTCAAGCCGCTCGAGTGAGCGGGCATGTATGACATATCGGCGCCGAACGGCCTCAGCCGTAGAAGTCGATAGACACTCGATTGCTGTTCGAGACATAGACGCCGATGCCGACTTCGCTGACGAACGGGGCCATGATGTTGGCGTAGTGCTCACAGCGGCACCAGGACTCATTCTGGTAGAAGATTTCCAGGGCGACCATCCCGGGGCCTCCGTTGCCGATGTTCTCGGCCCAGCTAAGTCTGCAGTAACCGGCGGCGCAGAGCCGCGAGTGTGGACTGGTTCCTCTCAGGAAGTGGTCCATGAGCACGTTGTCGGCCATGTACTTGGCATACGGCCGAGAGACGCGGTTGGAGATATCAGCGTTGAGCCGGAGGAGGTTTCCGGGTGCCGGCAGGGTATGGTGGGTCTCCGTGCTGCAGGCGCCGCTCCCTGTAACCCACCGGCCGGACCTGGTGCAGTTCATGAGGTTGAGGTAGTAGACCTCGGACGAATACCACTTGGCGGCCGCGGCGCCTGTACCACCGGTCGGTCCGTAGGCGACGCCCGTGGACTGCGGCGGTCCGTAAGCGATGCCCGTGGACTTCGGCGTGGAGATCTTGAAAGTGCTGCTCGGCGATCCGGCCAGATGCAACCCTCCGGCAGACCGAGCTCCCGAACCGACCTTGGCGACGATGGTGCTCTGGACCTTGAACGAGTAACGCGGAACAAGGACAAGAACCGTGTTGTTCTCAGACCAGGAGAGGGAGCCCGAGACGGCTTTGCCGTTGACGGTCACCGAGAAGGCCGCCGCAGTCGACTTGGTATCCATGGGCATTGTGAACCGCACGGACACGGGCTGGTTCGTGTCGTTAGAGACACCATCCTGAGGCCGGAAGCGGACCACGGTTGGAGTCGTCATGGTGGTAACGCTGAGGCTCGGGACGTCGGTGATCGGCGACCCGGCAGAGTCCACGGCCGCCTCATTGCCTGTGCCCATGTTCATGCTGACGAGATAGAGCTTCGTCGCTTCCAGGCTCGTCTTTGGGGTCAGAGTGAAGGTCTGGCTGGCTGCATCCGTCGGGTCGTCGCCTGCGACGTAGAAGTCCACATGCGGGCTGATCCCCACGCGCGTCACAACCGTCGCCAGCTTGACCGGTCGGCTGAACGTCACCTGGAAGGCAGTCCCGGGCGACGCCAGGCCGTCACTCATCTGAGTCGCAGTGATCGTGCCGCTGGTGGGAGAGCCGGCATCGAAGTAGGTGGTGATCGGTGCTGCGATACCGAGCCCTTCCTGATCCGTGGCGGCAGCACTGATGTCCAGCTCGTAGTGGGCGAACGGCTCCCAGTGGGGGTCCGGCTTGATCGACAGTACCTGATCTGTTGCATCCCACAGGAATTTGACGTTGATGTTGGGCGAGATGGTAAACGCGTTCTCAACCGAGTTCGCGTTCATGGGTTTTGTGAACTGGACCTTGAACGGCACGTCCAGAGGAAGATTTGTCTGCGCGTCCAAGCCCGCGCCTTGAGGTGCCAGCGGCGAGAAAGAAGCCGGGGCATTGCCGGCAACCTGCTTGGCCGGGAGGCCGATCAGCAAGCCCGTGACAAGAAGTGCTACGGCTCCGACTACCGCGACTCCCTGGAACAACCCCGCACTCATGGCCGGACCGGACGGCAGCCGCGGCCTGGCTACCCGGACCGGAAGTGTCGGAATGGACCGGCCGTGCATGACGCGCCGGAACAAGCCGGAAAACAGGTAGTAGATAACGAAGGGAATAGCCACCGCGGCGGCCGCGATCTTCCGCACTCGGTTGTCTCCTGTTGCGCCGGGACCATCGTCCCGGTTGGGGTCATTCCGGGGAGGGTAACACCGGGTCGGAAGATCCGGCAAATGATGCGGAGGCGCCCACCGCGGCCCCATTGCAGTGCCGGCGCAGGCTCAAAGGTTTGCTCAAGCGCACCCTGAACCTCAATAGGCCTCCACTCAGGTGCCGCCTTTCCATGTCGCCAGAGAGCCCGCCGGCGAGTATCGGCCATAGGCTCCGGAGACCAGCCCACGCAACTCCAGGAGCGTGAGAGCGCTCAATACCGAGGCCGGGGACATGGAAGTTCGAGCCGCAAGCTGATCCGCAGTCGCCGGCCCCCGCGATAGCACTACCGCCAAATCACGCTCCGCAATACCGAGAGACGCGAGCACGGCGGCGCGACTCGCACCGGGCGCCGATGAGCCCGGGCGACCCTCATGGCGTACGAATCGAGACTGACTCTTAGTCTTGTCGAAACCTGAAAGATCATCTGCGCAGGAGTCTGGGACGGCCAGATCCAGGTCTTCGAGCAACTCCTCGATACCGCACACGACCCGAGCCTGGCCCGGGAAGCTTCGCAGGAAAGCGTGGCATCCTGCGCTTGCAGGAGAGTCGAACGGTCCGGGCACGAGGAAGCATTCCCTCCCCTGCTCGAGTGCCCAGCCAGCCGTGATCAGCGCGCCACTCCGCCGGCCGGCCTCCACCACCACGGTCGCATCCGACAGGCCGCTCACCAACCGGTTTCGGCGAGGAAAGGTGCCACGGGTGGGACTCGTGTCCGGCGGCAACTCCGAGACGATCGCGCCGCCGGCCGCCACGATCGCATCCGCGAGACGTTCATGGGCCTTGGGAAAGAGTCTGGCGTGGCCGCCGCCCAGGACGGCCACGGTGCTGCCTCGCTCCGCAACTACGGCGGCGTGGGCCGCGCCGTCGACGCCTACCGCGAGCCCCGACACGACCACCGCGCCCGTCCGGGCGATGGCCGACCCGATCCAACCCGCGATTAATCGCCCCTTGTCCGTGGGGTGGCGTGTACCTACGACTGCCACCGACTTGTTCGAATTGAGCGCCGCGGCCGACCCGCGAACGAAGAGCAGCGGCGGAGGCATCTCCACCAGCTTGAGCCGAGCCGGGTATGCGGCATCCTCGAGAGTGACGACGGTCAACCCCAGGGCCCGAGTTTGCTCGACGATCTTCGTGCCGTTCGAGGCTGCCTCGCAGATTCGAGTAGCGAGGTCCGGCCCGATGGATGGACGCCGACTCCTACCAGGTTCGGCAACAAGCGCGCAAGCATCGAAGACCACGCCGTCCGGGCCATCGTCCGGCTCGGCGGCTGCATCCGCCAGTGCCTGAATGATCCGCGCCGGGCCGTCCGCCTCGCAGGCCATCTTGAGGACGGCCCGCGCCGAACCCATTGCCCCCAGCAGCGCCCCAAAGCTGACCGGCCCCAAGCCCGGCACCGACAACAAGGCAACCCAGGCCTCTCGCTCCAACGTCGCCGTAGCCGGCTCGCGATACGCCGCTCCAGCCCATTCCGCCGGACCGTGATCAACCCCTGGAATGCTCCCTGCAACCGGCGACTCGGCACCACCATCCGACACGCATCGCGGCACAATCGGGCCGAGACTCTGCACGCCCATCATCGCTCAGCCCACCGTCCCGAGACCCGAGCGGCGTCCGGAAAGCGACCGAAATCGCGCGGCCTCATCCAGGTGAGTTGTCCCAACCGTGGCATCGCCGGCCAGGTCCGCGGCCGTACGCGCCACGCGCAGTAGCCGCTCAATCCCTCGGGCGCTCCAACCTTCCAGTTCCGCCAGCCTGATTGCGTGAATCTCCTCCGCCGGCCCAAGCGCACAGGCGCTCCGAAGTGCCCGCCCGGTGAGCCGCGAGTTGACGCAGCCGCTGCGCGCCATCTGACGCAGCCTCGCCTCGGCAATCCGAGCCGCGACCACAGCAGACCCCTCGGGCGCCGGGCCGACGACGTACTCCTCCGGCGCGACGCGCGGCATGTGGACCCACAGGTCTATGCGGTCTCGCAGTGGACCGGAGATCCGCCCGACATATCTCTCCACCACCGCGGGCTGGCATCGGCAGCGCCCGTCACCTTCGCCCGCGTGTCCGCACGGGCACGGGTTCATGGCTGCGATGAGCTGAAAGGCAGCAGGGAATACCGCCGCGCGGCCTGCGCGGGAGATTGCCACCCTGGCGTCTTCCAGGGGCTGGCGCAGCGCCTCAAGCGTGGATCTGTCGAACTCGGGCAGCTCATCCAGGAACAGCACGCCGCAATGCGCCCGGGTCACTTCGCCCGGCGACAGACGCGGTCCGCCGCCGACCATGCCGGCATATGAGATCGTGTGATGCGGGCTCCGGAAAGGGCGCTGCCGGACGAGCCCGGCGAGAGGGGCCGTGCCGGACACGGAGGCGATCACCGTCGCCATCCTGGCCTCGTTGTCGTCCAGCGGAGGCAGCAGGCCCGGCATTGTCCTGGCAAGCAGCGTCTTGCCGGAACCGGGCGGGCCGACCATCACCATGCAGTGCCCGCCGGCCACGGCCAGTTCGGCCGCTCGGCGAGCCTCCATCTGGCCTCTCACTTCGGCCAGATCCGGGACTTCTGCACTTCCGATCGTCTCGGGCGTCGGCTCATCCGCGCGACCCTCGGCGCCGGCGTCCGAGGCCAATTCCAGCCGAGCCGGCATCGTCCGGTTCTTGCCTCGCCGGCTCTCACGCAGAACGGCCGCAGCCTCGGAGAGCGTGGCCGCGGAAACAACTTCGATGCCATCGGCCAGGCGCGCCTCCGTCACGCCTTCCAGCGGCACCACAACGCGCCGCACTCGAGACCTGGCCAGACCCACGACCATCGGCAGGAGCCCCGGCATCGACCGCAGTTCCCCGCCGAGCGAGAGCTCCCCGAGAACCGCCCACCGCCCGCTCGCCCGGAGCTGCTCCGAGCCCAGCAGAATCCCGAGAGCAATCGCGAGATCCAACGACGCCCCGCCCTTGCGCATCTCCGCCGGCGCCAGATTCACGGTGATGCGCCGAGGCGGGTACTCGTAGCCGCTATTCCTGATGGCGCCGCGCACCCGCTCCCTGGCCTCTTGAAGAGCCGTGTCCGCCAGCCCGACGATGGTGAACCCGGGCAAACCCGGAGCAACGTCAACCTCAACTCGGATGAGGCGTCCATCGAGACCGTTCAGCGTGGCCGAAAGAAGTGAAGCAAGCACCCAGTCAGGCTACGCGCTCCGAATCACCAGCGGCTTATCTGAGAATTCACGCCTTCCGTCGCGAGGCGATACGGTTCGCGGGTTCGTGCCGGCGACGCTCCCCTATCGAGCCGATCGCGTCGGATGCGGGCGGTCCACAAGGTCCTTCTCCAGGCCCTTCACGAAGTCCAGAAGGCTCTTACCCAGAACCGAGTCCGACTTGGTGTACATGAACGGCGCTCCGCTATTGAGCGCACCGATCGCGGCCCGGTACTCATTGATGATCTGGAAGTCGATCCGGCGCTTGAGAGCGCTCTCGGCGTTCTTGATGTTGATGCCCGTGAACGCGTTGGACCGGTTGAGGATGAGCTTCACCTTGTCCGAGCTGTATCCCAGGTGGCCGATCGTCTCAAGGACGAGGCGCACATTTTTCAGACACGGCAGGTCCGCGGTCATTACGACACAAATGACGTCCGCGACATCCATGATCCGCAGATTGACTTCATCGAGGCGCTTGTCGATGTCCACGATGATGTAGTCGAATTCCGTCTGTAGCAGAGCAATGATGTTCGGCAGGTGATCGTGGGTCACGAGTTCCGCGGTCTCCGGGGACGGCGGCGCGAGCAGCAACTCAATGCCCGACTCGTGCTTGACGAGGATCTGCTTGGCCAGGTCCACGTCCACTGCCGGCGCCGTCGCGAGATCCACCACGCTCATGCGATCCAGCCCGAGGTCCAGAAACACTCTGTGGTCGCCGAACTGCAAGTTCGCGTCTATCAGGCAAACCTTCCGGCCCAGTTCTTTGTGCAGGGCGATCGCGGAATTGATGGCAATCGTCGTCGTTCCCACGCCGCCTTTGGCGCCATAGAAGAGAACGACCCGTGCGGGCTCGCGCTTTCTGGGCTGAACCGGGGCCGCCGGAATGACCGTCGACGCGGTGCGCGCGGCGGACGGCGGGTTGTACTGCTCGTCCGGTTTGTAGCGGGCCAACAGGCTGCGCATTCGAGCCATGAGCTCGGCGGGATGGAACGGCTTGATCAGATAGTCGTCCGCGCCCGACCGCAAAGCCTTGCCTCGAGCCTCGGCGTCGTTCTCCGGCAGGAGCAGGATCGCCGGGGTATGCGTGGACGGACCGTCTTCCATGCGCAGCCGGGTGACGACGTTGAACCCGTCCATGCCGGGCAGATTCGCTGCGACCAGCACCAGCGCCGGCCTGTCCGAACGGGCGATCCGCA
>DASVKT010000016.1:0-4907 GCA_036385235.1 Candidatus Limnocylindrales bacterium
GCCGCGCCAGTCGCTGTCGTTGAAGGGCGGATTGGCCAGGACGTAGTCCGCCTTGAGGTCCGGGAAGGCGTCGGCGTGGAAGCTGTCGCCCTGGACGATGTTGGCGCCGATGCCGCGGATGGCGAGGTTCATGTTGGCCAGACGCCAGGTGGTGTAGTTGGACTCCTGGCCGTAGATGCTGATGTCGCCGACTCGGCCGCGGTGCTCCTCGATGAACTTCTCGCTGCTGACGAACATGCCGCCGGAACCGCAGCAGGGGTCGTAGACGCGGCCCTTGTACGGCGCCAGCATTTCGACGAGCACGCGGACGACGCGGCTGGGTGTGTAGAACTGGCCGCCCTTCTTGCCCTCGGCGCTGGCGAACTGGGCGAGGAAGTATTCGTACACGCGGCCCAGGATGTCTTTGGCCCGATCCGCCGGGCTGCCGAGGCCGATGTCGGACACGAGGTTGATCAGCTGGGCGAGGCGGGCCGCCTCGAGGCCGGGGCGGGCGAAGTCCTTGGGGAGGACGCCCTTGAGGGTGGGGTTGTCGCGCTCGATGGCGTCCATGGCGTCGTCGACCGTGCGGCCGATCGTGGGCTGGGGCGCGCTCGCCTTGAGGTGGGACCAGCGGGCCTCCCGCGGGACCCAGAAGATGCTGGCGGCCTTGTACTCGTCGGGGTCCTCTGGGTCGGCGCCTTCAGTGGCGGTGGCCGCCGCCAGCTCGGCGTGCTTGGCCTCGAACGCGTCGCTGATGTACTTGAGGAAGATGAGCCCGAGCACGATGTGCTTGTACTCGGCGGCGTCCATGTTGTTGCGGAGGCCGTCCGCCATGGCCCAGAGCTTGGGTTCGAGGTTGGTGGTGGCGGAGGTGGTGGGGGCGGTGGCGGCGCCGGCCGCAGCCATTCGACCCGTGGCGGCGCGGCCGGTTCTGGCTCCGCGAGGACTCAACCCGACCCCCAATCCCTGACGCTGACGGATGGCCGATGGCCGATCGCCACCAGCCTACCGCGTGGGGGCCCTCAACGGTTGCGGATTTGTACGCAACGCGGGTCAGTCGGCGCCCAGGAGCGCACCGATCTCAACCCTGCGTCTTGACCCATGCGCGCGCCCTGGCGAGAAAGGCCGGGATGACACGCTCCCGCGGCAGCTCGTCGATCCGCCGGCCGAGCAGCTCGAGATCGATCAGGCCGGCCCCAAGCAGGGACTCGACGAATTCGTAGTCCTTCGGGCGGCCGGCTGCAAGCTTCGAGGCGGCCAGGTCGTGCGGCTCCAGGCACCACCCTCGGCCGGGCATGCTGCCCTCGGTCGCGAAGCGAACAAGACGGTCTTGCCAACCGGCTGGAGCCATGGCGGTTCCGAAGTCGACCCCGTCGGCGTAGTAGCCAAAAGTCGAGTGGAATTGCGACCCCTGCCCGAGCGCCCCTTCTATCTGCATGCTCTTGGAGCCATCCGGATCGTCGAAGGGCGCAAGGTCCGCCTCGTCCGAACGGCTGGCCTCGAGCGGCAGGACTGCGTCATCGACCGAACCGAGGATGGCGGCCGAGCCAACAACCAGGAAATCAGCCTGTTCGAGAATCCGCGCCCCAGCGCGCAATACGTGCTCAAGCTGGTCGGACTTCATCGAGACCGCCTGATTCGATCCTGTTGGCTGCGGAAGCCATCGAGCACCGCCAGCCGTTCAGTGTCGGTGAGCAGGGCCAGGAACGGGGAATTCTGGCGCAGCTCTCGGGCAAGCGGGTCCGTGGCGGCCAGAACGCGCATCACCGCTTCGGGCCCACGGTCGATTATCGACAGCCACTGCGCCACCCAGCGGGCGCCGTCCGGGTGGCGCGTCAGGGCACGCTCCGCGTTGGCCCGAGCGGCCGCGAGCGTTCCCTCTGGATCGGTAGCGACGCGGCCGGCGACGACCCTGTGCAGCCACAGCGAACGGAGCTGGTCGTCCGTCAGCGGGCCGCCCCGGTTAGCTCCCTCGCGCCCCGCCAGCGCCAGTGCGTCCGCGCGACGGATGCGGCGGTGAGTGCCGACCATGGCATACGGCAGTTCGCCGCGCAGACACAGGTTGACGACGTGACGCGAGGTCGTACCGAGGACCGCCGCGACCTGTCCGGTCGTCAGCATCTCTTCGGCGCCCGATGTGGTAGCCGCGTCGACCTCGGCCGCTGCAGTGCGAGTGCTGCTGCCCGGTGTTCCCGCCATGGCCGTGGTGACCTCATCCCAAACTATAGAAACCGAACAGTTGAGAGTGTGGGTTCCAAGCGGACGGTCTGTCAATGGGGTTCTGAAGGCGCGGCGCGCTTCCAGCGTCGGGTCGAAGATGGCCATAGGCCCGATTGTCGCGGCGGATGCTTACCAGCTGCTTACCAGCTGCTTATCAAAGGCCCACCGCGACGGGGCGGTGAAGCTGGCCAGGGGCGGAGGGTTGCCGCTCCCTATGCTCCCGGCGCCTTGATTCCGTCGGTTGCCTTCGTCCACCGGCTGGCGCGCAGACAGGCCGTCCATCGGCAGCCAGCCGTCCTTTCGACTGTTCGCCGTCGCCGTCTTCAAGCTCCTCGTTGCCCACAGGCGGCGCGCCGTACCCCAGCGCTTGTCGTTGCGCAGCAGCGGAGACGGTCGAAGGTATCATTCGGATCATCTCCGCACGGCGCGCCACGAAGCGCGAACGACATGCATACGAAACCGGCTCGTTCTGATGAGGAGCGCATCCGCGCTTTCCACCAGAAGCTAGACCAGCCCTCGATCGTCGGGATAGACGGCGCGACCGCCTACTGGCTGGAAGACGCAGAAGGCCGACTGATCGCCCAGGAGTCCCCCACCAGCGAGGCGCCCCTGTTGGCCGCCCTGGCCGAGATCCGCCGCGGCGTGGACCCTACGGGGCTCAATCTCCTCTGCAACGCTCCTGACGAAGGCGCGCCCGACGACGGTCGATACGTCATCACGACCGGCGACTTCCTGGTGGAGTTTGCCGAATCGGCCGCCGGCATCCCGGCTCGACCGCGCAGGCCTGCCGCTGGCGAACTATCGGGCCGCAGCGGCAACGGCTCGCTCGCGCGCCCAGTCACGACGAAGGCAGCTTCGGCGCCAACAGCGTCGCCAGACTCAGGTTCGAGGCGTCGCCGGGATCGGTGAAGCTGGCCCGGGTCGCAGAGCTGCCGCTCCCTGTGGTCCCGGCGCTTCGATTCCGTCCGGCCGTCTGCCACCCAAGATTCGCGTGCAGGCTGGCCGTCCGTCGGCTGCCTGCCGCCCCTTTCGGCCGAAGACCAATGGTTTTGTCCGCCTGGCCGGCGACGTCCTTGGGGAGGACGCCGTTGAGGCGCTGGCTTCCGTGGCGCCCCGGCGCAGTCGTCAATCGGAGGTGAAGTCGCAGTGCAGAGGCCAGGACGATGCTTCCTCAGCGCCGCGGACTGACTGGTCGGCGGACTGGAGGAGCGGATGCCGAAAGTCAGCGAGTTCTTTGGGATCACGATCTACATGTACTACGACGACCACCCGGAGCCCCACTTCCACGCGACTTACGGTGGCCGCGAGGTCAAAGTCCGGATCGCCGACCTCTCCGTCATGGCCGGCGGGCTGAACGCGCGAGCGATGGGTCTTGTAGTCGAATGGGCCGCCAAACATCGGGCCGCACTTCGCGAGAACTGGGATCGCGCCGGTCGGCGCCTGCCTCTGGAGAAGATCCCGGGCCTGAAGTAGGATGATCGGCACGATGTTGCGAATCAGATCCGCAAAGCCTCTCGACGACTACCGGATACGGCTAACGCTGACCGACGGCGACACTGTCGAGCGGGATCTCACCGACATCATCTGGGGTCCTGTCTTCCAGCCTCTCCTCGACGACTACGCGCGCTTCCGGCAGGTCCGGGTGGAGGCGGGAACGCTCGCCTGGGCAGGCGACCTGGACTTCGATCCGGATACGTTGATCTGGGGCGGTGCGCCTCCGTCAGAAGCGGGCGTCCGGCCAGAGCGCTTCCTCAAGCTGCCCCGCCGGTCGCCTTCGGCGGCTTGATCGTCGGCTTCCCTGGAGCCGCCGCAGGGTAGTATCCGCATCATCTCCGCACGGCGCGCCTCGAAGCGCGAACGAAATGCATACGAGAGTCAACGCCCCCTCGGCCCCGCCTAGACGGACCAGGGCCGGTATCGAGCCCGGCCGGCGTCCCGGGCGGCCCAACGAAGAGTTCGGCATCGCGATCGATGGAGCCGTTGGGTATTCGCTTCGGCTGATCCCTTCGAACAAGATCCTGGGTCGATTCCCCTCCACGCACCAGGCCTGGCCTGCGGTGATCGCGGCAATAGACACAGGCCGATCGCCTCGAATGCTGGTCCTTGACTGGCACGGGGCCGACGGATCCCGCGGCCGGGTCTCGAGCGGCGTCACGCTCGAATACCTCGCGCGGTCCGGACTCGGGCTGCCCGCAGACCATCTGCGCTCGCCGAATCAACACAAGCGCTGATTCCAGGATCCAACCCCGCATCATCTCCGCATGGCGCGCCACGAAGCGCGAAAGACATGCGTACGAACACCGGCGCCGCCTCGGCCGTTCCGACAGCCGCTCAAAGGCGACCCAGGGCTATCCGGCCAGCTTGTCGCCTATGGCTCCTTGAAGATCGCGTGGTCCCCTATTCGACGCCACCGCAGGCCCAAACGACCCTCGATCTGAACCCACTCGAAAGTCGCGCGGCCATCCGGTCCACTAAAACTCCACGTCATCTCCAGAACGCCGGGCGCGTTCTGGAGATCCCTGACGCGGAGCGACGCCGGCCATGCCGTCGACGAGTCTGCGGCATACCGGTCGCAGGCCTGGGCGAAGTCCTTCAGGGTCGACTGGAAGGCCGCTTGTTCGTCCCTGGAGAGTCGCTTGTAGTCCGCCCTGAATGAGGCGAGTACGAGGTACTTCACCTAAGAGTCGAGGTGCTCGATCAGTTCCTCG
>DASVKT010000017.1:0-14676 GCA_036385235.1 Candidatus Limnocylindrales bacterium
CCCGTCCTTCAACGACCTGCTGGACCTGGACGCCGCCTATGCGATCGCCACGGACTTCACTGCGCCAACGGTGACGATCGTCAAGCACACGGATCCGGTCGGACTGGCTTCCGACGAGGAGCTGGTCGAAGCCTGCCGCAAAGCGCTGGAGACGGACTCGGTGTCCTGCTTCGGCGGCATCGTGGGTGTCAACGTGGAGCTGGATGGGGCGACCGCACGCGAAATCGCCGCAAACTCCTACGAAGCAGTGATTGCGCCGTCCTTCAGCCAGTCCGCGATCGGCATTCTGGCCCAGAAGCCGCAGATCACGCTGCTCGCCGTTCCTCCCAACCCCATCGCCGGTCCGCGCGACTACGGCATTGCCAATCTGGATTTCAAGCGCATCGCCGGCGGTCTGCTGGTGGAGACAAAGGATGAACTGGGTCTGGACAAGACCCAACTACAGGTCGTGACCAAGCGCCGGCCGACGCTCGAGGAACTGACCGACATGCTGTTTGCGTGGCGGGCTGTACGGCACGTTCGGTCCAACTCGATTGTTCTGGCGCGCGGCGGGGCCACGGTTGGAATTGGCGCCGCCCAGGCGAGTCGGCAAGTGGCGGTTGAAATCGCTCTGCGGCGAGCCGGCGACCGAGCCAAGACCGCGGTCATGGCCAGCGACGCTTACTTCCCCTTCCCCGACGGCATTCAAGCCGCAGCCCAGGCCGGAGTCACGGCGATAATCCAGCCGGGCGGCTCCATCAGGGACGAGATGGCCATCGAGGTGGCAGACCGCCACCACATGGCGATGGTGTTCACGGGTCGAAGGCACTTCCGGCACTAGGGGGAGTGGCGCGAGGGCGCGAGGCGGCGCGAGGGCGCGAGGGCGCGAGGGCGCGAGGTGGCGCGAGGCAGCGCGAGGGCGCGAGGTGGCGCGAGCCTTATCGAGCGCATTTGCACGAGTCGTGGAAGTGACCCGGCCCCGGCCCTGAAGAAAGCACCCGTATGAGTCGCGGGCACCTGGGTCAACCGGTTCGAACGGCTCGAAATCGCCGTTCGAGCGCCCGGCCGCCCTGATCTCGGCGCGAAAGCTCCTCGAAATCGCCTGCCGGGTGCCTCCGTGCCTCGAATCCGGTGGTGACTTGTACGACTCGTGGATTTCTGCGAGATCCACCTAGGACTGCCCGGCGAGGAAGCGGATCGGGCAGGCGTCCCCTCCGATCAGGAGTCCTGTGGGCGAAATGGCCAGGATCTGACAGCTCGGTCCGACCTGATCGGCAGGAACCACTGGAAGTGGCGTCCAGTCGATCCCGTTGAGGGATTGGGACAGAGTGAAATTGGCATCGGCAAATCGCTGACCCAGAATCCGCCCGCCATCCGCGATCAGGGGCGTGACACCGGGCAGGCTCCATTGCCATGAGCTTCCGTCGGCGGATTGCCACTGCACGCCTACGCTTTCCAGGCCGCCGCCGTATACCGCAACCATCCCCGCCGGTCCAATGAAGACGCTCCCTAGCCACTTGGCCTGATCGCGCTGGTAGTCGGTGGCCATCGTGGCTCGAGTCCAGGCAAGGCCGTCGGGCGACGACCACGCGGCGGGAAGAATGCTGTTGACGACATCGGTGACCTCCGGCATGCCCACGATTTCGAAGCCGTTCGGGCCGGCCGCGACGCCTTCGGTGCCGGCGTACTGCATTGGCGCCGACAACGCGACCGTTCTCCAATCCGAGCCATCGGCCGAGTACCAGACGCTGGCCGTGACAGGCTGAAACCCCGTAGGGAAGCCGATCACGACAACTCCCTTCGGCCCGCCGGCAATACCCACAACCCCGGCGTTGGCAAAGAGCGAGCCCGTGTTCAGCTCCCGCCAGGAGAGGCCGTCGGCCGAGAACCAGAGACGGCACGGACCGACAGACCACCAGGCGCCGCCACCGCAGGCGCGCTGAGCGCCCTCCGGCCGGGTTGGGGCGGGGCTTGATCCATTTGAGGTTGGCCGAGCCGTCCCGGCCGCGACGAAACCGCCCGGCGCACCCACGAGCCACACGACATCCACGCCCGCGAACTCCGCTTCGGCGTCCGGGACACGCTTCCAGTCACGGCCGGCGCCCGAGAACCACACGACCGGGTTTGGCCCGCTCTCGTCGATCGCTGCGAAGCCGTCGTGCCATGCAGCCAGGGTGGCCTTGGGGAACTCCCCGGCCGCCGCGGGCCACGGCGCAAGGCGCGTCCATGGCCCGGCCACTCCCTGGGGCAGCGCCGACGGCGAGGAAACGGATCCGGCCGTGAGCGAGGGCGAGGCCGGACCCGTCCGGATCATCGCCGGAGCCACCAGCGCCGCCACGATCAGGCCGGCGACAGCCACAATCCCCAACTTCAGCAGGCTGGATCCGGTCCACGCCGGTCGCCCTGGTCGCGGGCCGGCCCCGAGATCGCGACTGAGCGCACCCGCTGGGGCCGGTGCCGATGTTGGAATGAGCGGCTCCAGTTCATCCAGGTGGCGGCGATAGGCCGCACGAACCTCTTCTTCGAATCGATCGTTTGGATCTTGTGTTGTCATCGGATCAACTCCGGGTGGCTACGCAAGGCAGCTATCGCCCGCGAAGCGAGCGAGCGAACTCCAGGTTCCGATAGCCCCAGGATCAGGCCGATCTGGCCGTCGGCGAGGTCGTACTGGTAGCGCAACAGCAGCACTTCGCGCTGCCGGGGCGTCAAGGCCGAGGCGAGTTGGTCGAACCAGAGCCAGAACTCCATCCGATCTATCTCAGCTCCAGCTTGCCCCGTCGATTGCGTCGGACCGAGCCGCGTCAGTGACAGCCAGCGAACGAGTTTGCGGCGTCGACCTCGATCGATAACGATCCGCCGAGCGACGAGCAGGAGCCACGGCAGAGCTTCGCCGCCGGGCCGGCGACCGCCGTTCCAGGCCCGCAAGCCGCGCTCGAAGACCTCACCGGTGACATCTTCGGCGTCAGAACTGTCCCGAAGCAGAACCAGGCAGTAGCGAAAAACGTCCCGGTAGTGGCGCTGATACACCACGTCGTATCCGTCGGCTCGGAGTCGTTCGGAGGTGAAGCTCATCGTTTGCATCATCGCCCGAGTCAAGTGCCGTTGTTGGACCATTGCACGCACATAAACGAGCGGGACTCGCGATTCGTGCTGGTTTCTTCTGGACCCGCTGGTTCTCGTTTCGCGACCTGGCGGCCCGAGGCGGCCCAGCCTCATCGGGGGGATTTGCACGAGTCGTGCAAGTGACCCAGCCCGGGCTCGGAAGAAGGCGTCCGTATGAGTCGGGGCATCCGGCCCAGGCGGTTCGACCGCCTCGCACGTCGCCGTTCTGGCGCCCGGCGCGCGCCATGACCTGGGCGCGAAGGCTCCTCTGCTCGCCTATCGGCTGCCTCCGTGCCTCGAATCCGGTGTCGGCTTGCACGACTCGTGGAATTTCGCAGGATCCGCTGCCCCCCATTGATCCGCCGGCCCACCAAGCCCGAATCCACAGTGACAACCGATCGCGCCTCAGGGATCGATCGGTCGGTCGGAGGATAGGGAGCCCGGCCTTCCGGGCAAGGTTCGGTCCGCCGGGCCAGGGGCGTGGCAGGCGACAGGTCGGAGGCCCAAACACCGACGAGGGGCCTGTCGCCACACCGCGCAGAAGGGAGACCGCCGCATGAAGCGCCTTGGGCTCGGATTCTTGGGCGCGGCGCTGTTGCTCATCCTGCTGCCGCTGACGCTCAGTTCTTGCGCCATCACCTGCGCCTGCACCACTCCGCCTGCGCCGGGAACCCCTCTGCCGATCTCCGCGGACCAGGCCGCCGCAAACGCGGACAAAGTGGCGGGCGCAACCGGGATGACCGCGGAATACGGCGGCATCCTCGACTGGACGCCCTATTACCGCGCATCTTCGGGCGGCACCATCGCCTACGTCGACGCCGTGTCCGGCGCTGTGTTCGACGTGATCCTGATCGACCAGATGCCGAATGACGCGGCCGCCTCACCGACGCGTGCCGGCGCCCAAACCGCAGCCAAGGCCTTCATGGCCCAAACCGGCCTGAGCACGAACGGGCTGACTGAGTCGGCGGCCCTCAAGACGGTGGCCGGAGTCTCCGCCTACGACGTGACGTGACGTGACGTGACGTGGAAAGACGGTTCAGGGCTGGCCTATACCAAATACCAGGTTTCCGTGAACGCGACCACCGGGGCCGTCTTTGCGTACCTGGACCTTCGGTTGGCGCGGGGATTGGCCGCACCGATCGTCGGCAAGTCGCGAGCCACGACACTGGCGATCGCGGCCCTCGGCAAGCCGGGGCAGCAAGTCCTAGCTGCGGACTTCAGCGTCGACTTCTCCAGCGGGACGCAGGTGTCCACCTGGGATGTGAGCCTGGGCGTACCGAGCGCCACCAAGTCGAGCGTATTCGAGGCCGGTGGGCTGGTCCGAGTGGATGCAGCCACGGGCGCGGCCATGATCGGCAAGTCGTAGCGGACGCGCCGCGACACCGGATATTGCCTGATTCACGCCAGAACGGCACCCGGAAAGCCGTACCGCTCGCGCCTGCCGTCGATGGGCAATGACGGGCCGGAATTGGGCCAGATTCGGGCCCTCGATGTGCCGATGAAGGGCCCGAGCAGGCCGTTTCGGCCGGTCTGTCGAGCGAAATAGCGCGGAGGCGCTGCCCGATGCACGCCTGACGTGAATCCGGCAAGAATCGCCCGCTACACCCAACGACCCGCACCCGAATCCCAACCGGCGACGGCTCGAACGGCCGACGCGCCCTCGATCGACTCCTGACGGCCGCGAGCCTGCTCGACCGACTCGGGCCAGCCGGGCGGAACCAGGTCCGGAGCGAGGTCTGCCAGCGGCGCCAGGACGAAGAGGCGGTGGCGCGCCTCCGGATGCGGGACCTCGAGGAGGCGAGTGGCCTTGGCCGGATCCGGCGAGAGGCCGGCCTCGGGACGCTCGACCGCCATGTACTCGTCGCCGAAGATCAGGACATCCAGGTCCAGCTCGCGCGGGCCGTAGCGGAATCGATCCTGGCGGCCAAAGGCACGCTCGATCATCTTGAGGGCGAGGAGCAGCGCGATCGGGCCGGTGTTCGGACCCGGGCCGGCAGGCACGTCCAGGGCGACGACGGCGTTGTGGAAATCGGGCTGGTCCGTCACCTCGACCGGAGTGGTCATGTACAGGCGCGAGACGCCGGCGAGAGTTGCGCCCGGAAGCGCCGCCAGGGCATGGACGGCGGCGGTCAGCGTGGCCGGCGCGTCACCGACATTCGCCCCGAGCCCGATGTACGCCCGAACGGTCTTCAAATCGCTCCATCCCGCGTTGCCGCGACCCGGACCGGCGCGGCTTAGACTCCGCTGGTGCGACCCGTGTTGGTGCTCATTCTCCACGCTGAGGCGCCGGCCGACGCCGGGCCGCTGGTCCGCGCGCTCGCTGGCGCGCGGCGCGATCTGGCGGAGAGGCAGCGTACCGCCTTCCTCGCCGCCGGCGCGGATGTCGCGGAGATAGTCGCCGGGCCGCCGGACGGGTTGAGCTTCGGGGAGCGGCTCGTGGCGGAGTGGCGGCGGCGGAGTGGCGGCTCGACGGGCGGCGCTGGGCCCAAGGCCACGCCTCCGGCCAGACCCCCGGCCGCGGCCGGCCTCATCGTCCTGGGCTCCGGCAGCATTCCACTCGCCACCTCTGCCGATCTGCGCCGCTTCGTGGAAGTGGCCGCGGGGCCGGGCGGGCACGCTCTTGCGAACAACCGCTATTCCGCGGACGTTGTTGCGATCTCGCGGGCCGCCGATCTGGCGGATCTGCCGCCACTCCCCGCCGACAACGCCCTTCCCCGCTGGCTGGAGGAACGGGCCGGCATGATGGTTACGGATCTCCGTTCGCGCTGGCGGCTGGGCGTGGATATCGACACGCCGCTGGACTTGATCGTGCTGGGCGGCGAGGCGGCGGGCGGCGAGGCGGCGCGAGGCGCGGGCGACGTGGCGGCGCGAGGCGCGGGCGGCGAGGCGGCGGGCGACGAGGCGGCGCAAGGCGCGGACGGCGAGGCGGCGGGCGACGAAGGCGATGCGCCCGGGGCTGGGCCACTCTTTGACGAGGGCGATGCGCCCGGGGCTGGGCCACTCTTCGGCGAGAGCCCTGTCGCCGGCCGACTGGCGGCCCTCCAAGACGTGGCCTCGAACCGCCGCGCCGAACTGCTGGTGGCCGGCCGCGTTTCGGCGGCCACGCTGACCTGGCTGCAACGCGGCGTTCCGTGCCGAGTTCGGGCACTGATCGAGGAACGCGGGCTCAAGGCGGCATCGAAGCTCGCCCAATCGGGCGCGCCCGGCGCCACCCCCGGCGCCACTGCCGGCGCCACCCCCGGCGCCACTGCCGGAGCCACTGCCGGAGCCACTGCCGGCGCCACTGCCACGCGCCCCCCGCACTCCATCCTCGGCGATCTCCTCGACCGGGACGGCCCGGAGGCGCTCGCCGCCATCGCAAGCCGCCTCGGCGACGCGGCCGTGATCGACACCCGCGTGTTGATGGCCCACCGATACGGCGCCGCCGAGTCGGGCTGGCCCACTGCCGAAGACCGTTTCGCGTCCGACCTCTTGATGCCGGACGCCATCGCCGATCCGTGGCTTCGGGCTCTCACAATCTCCGCCGCGTCCGCCCCCGCCGACCACCCGATCCTGTTGGGCGGCCACACGCTCGTGAACGGCGGACTCAGACTGCTCGCGCAGCGAGCTCGTGCGGGAAACCGATGACGCCCGATCGCCTGCCTCCGTCGACCGAACTTCCGCTGCCGCCCGACGGCCCGGCGACGCCCGATCCTTCCGCCGCTGGCGTCGCCGCCTCGTCTGCCGCCTCGTCCGCCCCCGCGCCCGCCGCCGCTTCGTCCACCTCCGCTTCGTCCGCCGCCGAACTCACCGCCCTCATCCGCGCCGAAATCGAAGGCTCGCCGAACCTCCGAATCGCCTTCGCCCGCTACATGGAACTGGCCCTCTACGAGCCGCGGCTCGGCTACTACCGCCGGCCCACCGACCGCCCCACCGACGCCGGCGACTTCCTGACCGCACCGGAGACGCACCCGATCTTCGGCTGGACGGTCGCCCGCCGCATCGAAGCGATGTGGGAGGAGTTGGGCAGGCCGCGGCCCTTCGCCATCGTCGAATTCGGGGCCGGGTCGGGCACGCTCGCGCTGGCAGTGCTCGATGGGCTCCGCCGCCACGGCTCAACCGAGCTGCTCGACGCCATCGAATACGAGCCGATCGAGTCGAACCCGAACCGGCTGGCGGACCTGCGCGACCGATTTGCAAAGGCCGGCCTTGCCGGACTCCTGGCGCCTCTGGGCGAGCCATCGAATCGGTTCGTGCCCGTCTCCGGCGTCATCCTTGCCAATGAGTTCCTCGACGCCTTGCCGGTCCATCGAGTGGTCGCTCAGGACGGCGAGTTGCGGGAGCTCTACGTGACCTGGCTGGGGGGCCGATTCGCCGAAGTGACCGCCGAACCGCCTACACCCGAGTTGGCCGCGCGGCTCGAACTGGAAGGCGTCACGCTCGCAGAAGGCCAGGTCGCCGAAATCTGCCTTGAAATCGACCCGTGGCTCCGGGGAGTGGCCGCTCACCTCGCCCGCGGCTTCATCATCGCCATCGATTACGGCTACGAGGCCGCGGAGCTGTACGGCCCGCGCCACCTGGCCGGAACGCTGCTCGGCTACCGCGGCCACCGAGTCGAAGTGGATCCGTTCGCGGCCCCGGGAGAAACAGACCTCACCGCCCACGTCGACTTCACCGCCGTCGCCCGGAACGCCGCCGGCCTCGGATTCCGGACCGTCTCGCTGACCACGCAGTCGGAGTTCCTGGTCACCGCCGGCCTGGAGGAAGAGCTGCGCGCGCTCCAGGCCTCGCCGGACCTGACCCTCGCCGACTACACCCGGGCCCGTTCCGGCATCATCCGCATGCTGGACCCGCGTCATATGGGCGGATTTCGGGTGTTGACGCTGGAGCGCGTCTGAGTGGCGGGGCTGAGTGGCGGGGCTGAGTGGCGGGGCTGAGCCGGGGCCACGCCTGCCGCCTCGGAAATTTCCATATTCACACCGGCCGAACATGCGGAAGATCGAATAGGCCGGATCGGTCGCGTTTCTCCGGCCCGAGCCACGAATCGCCCACGCAAGCCCGCGCTGGCCCTCGAATCGGGTCCATTCACGCCAGAATCGTGGCTCATCCGCCCGATCCGGACTGGAATTCGGCTCCACAGGTTTCCTCGTGCTCATGTGGTGTGAATTCGGCAACTTCGCCCGGAATCCGTCGAGCCGACGGGGGCCGCTCGCCGCTGGGCCGCTCGCCGCTGGGCCGCTCGCCGCCCGGATCGCCGCTCGCCGCCCCGCCACCTACTCAATAGGACATCTCCCGTATTGCCGAGTGGCATCGCAAACCCGCACTCTTCGCGCGGAGCAAGGGGGGCCGCGACCTGGGGGTCGGTAGACCATCACGGTTGATCCGACCCCAGGACGCTCCGCTCCACCAATAATGCACATCCGTGTACTACCACCGGTTCTACCCCACCGGCGGTACAGCCGAGATCGCAGGCAAAACGTTACCCCCGAGTCGCCCGCGACCGGCTCTTCTCACGGCCCATTCCACGGCCCTGAGCCGCTCCACTCCGGCTCCACTCCGGCCCGACTCCGGCCCGACTCCGGCCCGACTCCGGCTCCACTCCGGCTCCACTCCGGCGCGGCTGCCTCACATGGCGCGACCGCCTGCCCCCTAGCTGCGGCTGCGGC
This sequence comes from Candidatus Limnocylindrales bacterium, assembly GCA_036385235.1. GTDB lineage: Bacteria > Chloroflexota > Limnocylindria > Limnocylindrales > CSP1-4 > Fen-1039. The sequence continues at coordinate 8,727 of DASVKT010000017.1, forward strand.
ACGGCCCCCTGCTAGACTTTGCCCTGGAACGCCAGGGATCGGGCATTGCACCCGGCCCAGCGACCGCGAGAGTTAATCTTCGCGCCCCGACGCCTGCGGAGGTCCCGCCGCGAGCAACGGGCCTGCTGGAGAACTGATGACCGGCCTCTGGTACGTAGTCGGACTGGCCTTGGGAGCGGTGTCGTTCGTTTTCGGAACGATCGCCCTGGCCTGGCTGCTATCCCACCGCAACCGCGGTGATCGTCACAAGGGCGTGCCCTACGAGAGCGGCATCGACACGTACGGCGACACCTGGGGCCGCGCCGGCATCTCCTTCTATGTGTACGCGCTTCTCTTCGTCGCCTTCGACGTCGAGGTCGTCTTCCTGTATCTGTGGGCGATCGTCTTCCGCGATCTCATGGTCGGAGGCCTGGTCAGCATGGGCACCTTCGTGGTCGTGCTGCTGCTCGGGCTGGCCTACGCCTGGCGCAAGGGAGTCCTGACGTGGCAGTAGGCGACAAGGGCTCGACCGGCCGCGCAGCAACTGGCGGCAAGATGGCGGGTCGCGGCCTCGTGCCCGCAAACGCAACCGGTTCGGGCGAAACGCCAAAGCCGCTCGTCGTCCCCAACACGTTCTGGGAATCGGCCAATCCTCTTGCGTACGACGGCGGCCGGGCCAGCGAAATCACCCATCTCCACGAATACGGCCTCACGGATGCGGGCCGCAACGACGCCGCTCGATGGGGAGCGGCTCAGGTGATCCCCGCCCGCGCCGACGAAATCCTGGATCTCATCCGGGCCAATAGCCTCTGGCCACTCCTTTCGGGGCTGGCCTGCTGCGCCATCGAAATGATGTCCGCCGCCACCAGCAAGAACGACATGGACCGCTGGGGCATGTTCCCGTTCCGCGCCTCGCCGCGCCAGGCGGACGTTCTGATCGTGGCCGGAACGCTCACCACCAAGATGTCCGGGCCGCTCATCCGCCTCTGGGAGCAGATGCCTGAGCCAAAGTGGTGTGTCGCGCTGGGAGACTGCACCGTTTCGGGCGGTCGATACAAGCGCAGCTATTCGGTCGTTCAGGGCATCGACCGGATTATGCCCGTGGACGTGTATATCCCCGGTTGCCCGCCGCGTCCGGAAGGGCTGATCTACGGCATGATGCAGCTCGGCCAGCTCGTGAAGGACCGCCGCGGCAAGTGGGCCGAGCGCGAAATCGGGCCGACGGCCCCGGACGACATCTAGCCGATGGACAAGACGCTCAAGACTCGACTCGAGGCCCGCGTGGGCGAGCACCTCCTGGTGCCCGTCTACCAGCGCCAGGACGAAACCGAAATTCGTGTCGCGCCCGGCAACGTGCCTGAGGTGCTGACCATGCTCCACGACGCGGTGGACCTGCGTTTCGAGATCCTGGCGGATCTGGCCGGCGTGGACACCGGCACCACGATGCAGGTCGTCTATCACCTGTGGAGCCCGATGACCACGGACTGGCTGCGCGTGATCGCGGACGGCATCTCCCGCGACGACCCGCGAACGCCGTCGGCCACGTTCCTGTGGACAGGCGCCGAGTGGCTCGAACGCGAGGCCTACGACATGTTCGGCATCATCTTCGAAGGCAACCGCGACCTGCGGCGCATCTTCATGCCGGCGGACTACGCCAGCTTCCCGCTCCGCAAAGACTTCCTCCTGCCGGACGACGCCGCACGCTCTACGGGCGCGGGCATCCGCCACGTGGAAATCGGCCACACCCCGGCCGGCCTGGCCGATGACGCCGCTGCCGGCATCCGCCGCCCGCCGGTCAGCTGAGGACCGAAATGCCACCCCGCCAGCCCGCCCCCAGCACCCCGAAGCCGCCCGCAACCGCCGCGGCCGCCAAGGCCCCAACCAAGGCCGCCGCCGCGCAGGCCGCACCCGCCAAGGCCCCAACCAAGGCCGCCGCGCAGGCCGCACCCGCCAAGGCGCCGACGAAGGCTCCCAGCAAGGCCGCCGCCGCGAAGGCTGCTAAGGCCGCTGCCGCAAAGGTTGCCGCCGAAGCCGCCGCTCGCCAGTACACGTCCGGCGACGATCCTCGAATCACTCTGGAACGCCAGGTCGGCCACATCTACGAGCCGATCCCGCCTTATCCGACGCGCACGGAGCGCGAGAGCGAGTTCTACACCCTCGGCGACGGCGAGATGTTCCTCAACGTCGGCCCGCACCACCCCGCCACGCACGGAGTGCTGCGCCTCGTCCTGAAGCTGTCCGGCGAGCAAGTCGTGGACGTAGACCCGGTTCTGGGCTACCTCCACCGCGGCGTCGAGAAGATCTGCGAGAACTCGGACTACTACCACGTCATCGACCAGGTAGATCCGCTCGAGTACATCAGCTCCCTCTTCCAGGAATGGTCCGCGGTCCTGTCGTTCGAGAAGCTCATGGACGTGCAGGTTCCGCGCCGCGCGGAGTACATCCGCGTCCTCTCGGCCGAGCTTCTGCGCATCGCCAGCCACACCCTCTATATGGGCTTCCTGGCGCTGGACCTCGGCGGCCTGACGCCGATCCTCTACGGCTTCATCGAGCGTGACGAGATCGTGGAGATGCTCGCGGCGCTAACCGGCGCGCGGATGCTCTTCAACTACTTCCGTATCGGCGGCGTGAACGGCGACCTCAATCACGAATTCATGAGCCGCCTGGGCGACTGGATGACCCGGGCCGCCAAGCAGACCGAAGCCAGCGCCTCGCTCCTCAACGAGAACGAGATCTTCGTCCGCCGAACTCGCGGCGTGGGCGTCCTGAACCGCGAGATGGCGCTCCGATACGGCGTGACCGGCGGAAACCTGCGCGCGGCCGGCGTGCCGTTCGACGTCAGGCGAGCCCATCCGTACAGCATCTACCCCGAACTCGAGTTCAACATCCCCACTCGCGACGAGGGCGACTCGCTGGCTCGCTACCTGATCCGCGTTGACGAAGTCCGCGAGTCAATCAAGATCATCGACCAGTGCCTCCACAACATGCCCGACGGCCCGATCATGGCCAGGCTGCCGCGCCTCATCCGGCCCCGGCCCGGGCGCGCCTGGGGCGCAGTCGAAGGGCCGCGCGGCCTGATGGGCGTCTACTCGATCAGCGACGGCTCGGATCAGCCGTTCCGCTTCCGCATTCACGACCCCAGCTTCGTCAACCTGCAGACCGTGCCGGCGATGCTGCCGGGCAACCTGCTGGCCGACACCATGGCCATCGTCGCCTCCCTCGACCCGGTCATGGGCGGGATCGACAAGTGACCGGACGCCGGATGAACATCTCCACGAGCCTGCCCGTCCGCGTCTGGGCGAGCCTCACGGTGCGCCAGCGCCTGGGCATGATCTTCATTCCGGGCGCGGTCGGGGCCGGGCTGGTCACCGTTGTCGCTCTCGCCCTTCTGGGGCCGGGGATCGTGAACTTCCTGAGCATCAACAACGGCATTCCGCGTTTCTTCGCCGCCGTGACCGCGATCCTGATGATGACCGTGCCCACGGCCTTCGTCCTGATCTACCTGGAGCTCAAGGTCATCGCCCGTATGAACTTGCGCGTCGGTCCCAACCGGGTCGGCCCATGGGGCGCGGCGATGAGCGTCATCCACGGCTTCAAGGTCCTCGCCAAAGAGGACTTCGCGCCCACCGGCGCGGACATCACAGTCTTCACCCTGGCTCCGGTAGTGACCTACATGGCCAGTGTCATGGCCCTGCTCGTGATCCCGTTCGCGCCGGGCCTCGTGGGCCAGGATCTCAACATAGGCCTGCTCTACTTCTTCGCCATGGGTGGACTCACCGTCGTGGGCCTGTTGATGGCCGGTTGGTCGAGCTTCAACAAGTACTCGCTCCTGGGCGGCCTCCGCTCGGCGGCTCAGATGATCAGCTATGAGATCCCGCTCACCCTGTCCGTCGTGGGGGTGATCATCCTGGCCAAGACCATGAGCCTCAACGGCATCGTTGCCGCCCAATCCGGATGGCTCTTCGACTGGTTCGTGTTCAAGCAGCCGCTCGCTGCGCTCATCTTCTTCATTGCCGCCACGGCGGAAGCCAACCGCACTCCATTCGACATGACCGAGGCGGACTCGGAGATCGTCGCCGGCTTCGCGACCGAGTATTCCGGCATGCGCTTCGGCTTCTTCTTCTTCGCCGAATACGTGAACGTCTTCATCGTCTCGGCGCTGGCCGCCACGATCTTCTTCGGCGGCTGGAATGCGCCGTTCAACTGGCCGTGGACGTTCACGCTGAACGCCTTTCACCCGTCCTCGTACGGCCTCATCGGCTGGACCGCGATCGTGCTCACGGTCGGGTTAATCGGCACGGAGGCCCTCGCTCTCCTGGTACGTCTCGTCGGCGGCCGGACCTGGGACATGACCAGCAGCCTCGTCATGGGCCTCGTGATCAACGTCCTGCTGATCGTCGGCCTGCTCGGCTTCCTGGGCTTCGTGGCCTTCGACGTCGTCCGCGGCCTCACCTGGTTCATGATCAAGACCTACGGCTTCGTGATCATCTTCGTGTGGATGCGAGCCACGCTTCCCAGAGTGCGAGTGGACCAGCTGATGGGCTTCGCCTGGAAGTGGCTTCTTCCCGCCGCTCTCCTCAACCTGTTCGTGACGGCAACGGCCGTCGTCCTCACAAATTCACGGTGACCGCCCGATGAGCTTCGTCCCAGGCCTCGGAATCGCAAAGGGCATGGCCCTGACCATGCGCCGCTTCTTCGCGCCCAAGGCCACGATCCAATACCCGGAGACCACGGCGGACATAGCCCCGCGTTTCCGCGGCCGGCTCCAGCTCCTCTACGACGAACTGGGCAATCTCAAATGCGAGACCTGCTTCCAGTGCGCCCAGGCCTGCCCGGTCGAATGCATCGACATGGGCGGCTTCGACACGAAGGGCCGCTTCCACGTCCATTGGGGCGCCCCGGAGATGTACGCCGAACGGCGCGAGGAATCCACGCTCCGCCGCTCCGGTCGGCCCGTTCCGGATCCGGTCTACACGCACTTCGCCGCTCTAGACCTGGCCCCGGTGGACGCACTGATGGAGAAGTACGACTACGACCGTAACCAGCTCATGCCGATCCTCGAGGGGATCCAGAAGGCCTACGGCTACCTTCCCGTCGCCGCGATCATGCATCTCAGCCAGATCTCCGGCGCACCGTATGCCCTCCTCTACGGCACGGCCACTTCCTACAAGCATCTCCGCTTCGAGAAGCCCGGCCACACCGTTGCCGTCTGCCTGTGCACGACCTGCCTGCTGGCGGGTTCCAATCGCCTGCTCAAGACCCTCGCCAAAGAGTTCTCCACCGAGGTAGGCCGCAGGCCGGCAACGGGCGGCATCGCCCTTGAGCAGATCCCGGCCCACGTGACCGGGGCGGGCTCACCCTGCGTCACCCTGGACGGCAAGGCCGCCGCAGTGACCCTCTCCGGGGCCGCGGCCTGGGCCCGCACGATCTCCGGAAGGAACGTGGCATGACCTCCGCCCGCATCCTGGAGACACCGGCCCGGTTCCCGCGCTTCCTCCTGCCGGCGACTCCGCCGGCCAAGCCAACGGATCTGGACGAGGCCGTCGCGGCCGGCGCCTTTGCGTCTCTGCGAAAGGCCATCGAGGAGCTCAAAGCCGCCGGAGTAATCAGCGCCCTTTCCGAGTCCGGCATGCGCGGCCGTGGCAGCCGCGGAACGCCGATCGGCGAGAAGTGGCGCCAATGCGCCTCCGCGCCGGGCGACACTCGTTACGTCGTCGTCCATGCCTACCAGTCGGACCCGGCCGTCGTAACCGAGCGCGTCCTGCTGGAAACGAACCCCTACGCCGTCGTCGAGGGCGCGGCCATCGCCGCCTTCGCCATCGGCGCCCCAGAAGTCATCATCGCCATCCGGATCGAGGCCGTCGACGCCATCAAGGCCATCGAGACCGCCATCGCAAAGGCAGAGGCGGCCGGCTATATCGGCGAGAACGTGCTCGGCAGCGGGACGGAGATCCGGTTCTCTGTTAGGCCG
>DASVKT010000018.1:0-13681 GCA_036385235.1 Candidatus Limnocylindrales bacterium
CCATCCTGATCGGTCTCCGAGACCGGGTTGACAGGGACCTAGCTGCGGCCTTCACCACGGCCGGGGTGAGCCACATCGTGGCCATCTCCGGCTGGAACATCTCGATTGTGGCCGCGGTTGTGGCGGCCCTTCTGCGCAGCCGAGTCGGTCGGCGGTCGCGAGCCCTGGTCACGATCCTGGCGATAGTCGCCTACACGCTCTTCGCCGGGGCCTCGCCGTCGGTCATGCGAGCCGCGGTGATGGCCGGCGTGGCGATGGTAGCGGCGGAAAGCGGCCGCGGGCCGCGAGCCATGGTCGGGCTCGCCTGGGCCATGGCAATCATGATCCTGGCCCAGCCGGCCACGGTCGCGGACGCAGGCTTCCAGCTTTCCGCCGCCGGCACGGCAGGGCTGGTCGCGTGGGGGTCGCCTCTCACGGCCTGGATAGGGGCGCGAGCGCCGCGCCTACCGGCGGCCCTATGCGAAAGCCTGGGCGTCTCGCTCGCAGCCCAGGCCTCGACACTCCCAATTGCACTTCTCACTTTCGGCCGACTGGCAGCCATTGCGCCGGCGGCCAATCTCGTGGCCGTCCCGCTGGTGCCCCCGGTCATGGCGGCCGGCGCGGTCGCCTTCGCAGCCGGCTGGCTGGGCGCACTAGGAGCACCCGCATGGCTGACCGGCGTGCTGGCGATGCCAGCGTCCGTGTTGTTGCAAGTGCTCATCGCGGTCGTTCGAGTGGCGGCCGCAGTTCCCGGTGCAAACGAGACATTGCCCTTCCCGGCCAACGTCGCAGGGGCCGGAGCGGCAATTGGAATTCTCCTGCTCATGAAACGAGGCCTGCAGCGAGCCTCGAGGAAGGCCGCCGTCAACTCCCCGAGGCCGAGGTCGAAACCATCGACGACGCGCCTGCGGCCGCGCTACAGATGGGCACTCGCCGGATCGGCGCTCCTGCTTGTCCTGGCCGGGTCGGTCGTGGCCGCGAGGCCGGATGGCAGCGTCCACGTGATCGTCCTGGACGTTGGGCAGGGCGATTCGATTCTCCTCGAGGGAGATCGAGGCGGGCGGATCCTGGTGGACGGCGGTCCGGACCCCAACGTGTTAATGGCGGATCTGGACCACTACATACCCACCTGGGACCGCCGGCTGGACGCGATCATCCTCACCCATCCCCACGACGACCACGTCGCCGGGCTTGTCGCGGTCGTGGAGCGATTTCAGGTCGGACGCGCCTTCGAGTCCGGCTGGGCGGTGGACACGTCTGCATACCGAGCCTGGAAATCGGCACTGGCGGCACGCGGATTGGAAGCCGAGCGCCTCGCAACGGGCGAGACTCTCCAGCTGGACGACGCCACTCTGCAGGTCCTGTGGCCGGATGACGGCACGGTCCGCTCCCCTCTTCTCGACCCGACGACCACCTCGAACCGCCAGACAAACGATGCCTCGGTCGTGCTGCTCGGTGAGTACGAAGGACGGCGGTTCCTGCTCACGGGCGACACCGAGGACGATGTGGACCCGATCCTGCTGAGCCGCGGTTTGCCCACGCTGGACATGCTCAAGGTCGCGCACCACGGCAGCGCCACCGCATCTTCCGACGTGCTACTGGCGACCGTCCGGCCGAGCGTCGCCGTGATATCTGTCGGCGCTAAGAACATGTACGGGCACCCAAACGCGGCCACGGTCGCCAGGCTGCGAGCCCACTCCACGCGAGTTGCGAGGACCGACCAGGAAGGCACGGTGGAAGTCACCCTGGATAGAGTCGCCATGACGGTAGAGACGGCTCGAACTGCGCCCGACGCCACGGGCGGGACTCGCGCTGGCCGGGCGCCTGCGGTCGTGGCCGCCTCCGAGTTACGGCTCCTGTACGATGCCCCGGATGTCAATCCCCAGCCGGCGCGAGAGTGCCGCACTTCTCCTTTCCTTGGAACCACCTGCCTGGCACCTGCGCCATTCGCGAGCCGTGGCAGAGACGGCCGGCTGGCTGGCGGCGCGAGCGGTGGCGGCCGGCCGATCAGTCGATCGCCACCTGGTGGAAGCGGCCGCACTGCTGCATGACATCGACAAGCTCGCCCTCGTGAAGGACGCGGTCGGCGGGCTACCGCATGCCGATGGTTCGGCCGCATGGCTGGCGGAACACGGCCACCCGGAATTGGGACCGGTCATCGCCGGGCATCCCGTCACTCGCCTCGCCGACGAGGCCTGGTATGCCGACTGGGTCAAGTCGGCTACGCCGGAAGCATTGATCGTGTCCTATTCGGATAAACGCGCAGGTCAGAGCCTGGAAACCATGGCGGAGAGGTTCGCTTCATGGGAGCGCCGCTATCCGCCGGCCGAACGAGCTGAACGCGCCCGCGGCTCCTGGTCCGAGGAGACGCTCGCGGCCGTGAGGCTTCGCGCCGCGGAGATCGAGAAGCGGACGTGTGTGCTGGCCGGGGTCGCGGCCGGCGACGTGCGCCGCCTGGGCTGGACGAGCGCGGCGTTCAGCGCCGCGCGGCTCTGCGCGAGCGCCACTGCCGGGGCCGCTACTGGCACCGGGGCCACTGCCGGGGCCATGCTCGCCACTCCCCCCACCGCCGGCTCCCACTGATGCCACCGACCGCACCGCTCGGCTACTACTGGGGCGATGACTCCTACGGCGTCAACCATGCCCCCAATGCACTGGCGAAGTGGCTGGCCGGCGACGGACCGCCACTCGATCGCCTTCGCCTGAGCGGCAGCGGTGCCGGCGCCACATCCGCCGCCGAGATCGCCGAGAAAGTGGCGACGGCCACGATGTTCGGCGGCGGGACGCTGGTTGTGGTGTCGGAGCCGGCCGGCCTCGTGTCGAGCAAGCCGTTGGCCGCCAAACTTGCAGAGGCCATCGCTTCGGTCGCCCCGGGCAACGGTCTCGCCTTCCTGGACTCGGTGGACGGCACCGCCCGCCGCCCCGCCTCGCTCGAGGCCCTCCGCAAGTCCATCGTCGAGGCAGGCGGCCACGTTCAGGAATTCGTCGCCCCCACCCGCGACCAGATGGCTCGCTGGATCAGCGACCGCGCCAAGGAGCGAGACATTCGGATCGCCCCCGCCGCCGCCGCACTGCTTGCGGAGCGCGTCGGTGCCAACGTCAAGGAACGGGACGTGGACCGTCGCCGCCAGGGAGAGCTGGCCGTCTCGGAGCTGGAGAAGCTGGCCCTGTACCGCCTCGACGGCCAGATCGGGCCGGATGACGTCAAGGCGCTAGTCGCGGACGCGGTACCAGGCTCCACATGGGCCTTCCTGGACGCAGTCGGCATGCGCCGTGCAGACGTTGCCGCCCAACTCGCCGAGCGCCTCGATGACATCCCAAGTCCCCTGCTGGTCACGCACCTGCACCGCCGCATCAAGCAGGTCATCGATGTGGCGGATCTACTGGCGACCGGAACGCCCGCCAGAGATCTGGTCCGCATTCTCAAGCTGAACCCGTACGTGGCGGAGAAGCTGGCCGAGCAGGCCCGCACCTGGGCATTGCCGGAACTGGACGCCGCCCTCGCCGGGCTCCTTGAACTGGATGCCCAGCTCAAGGGTCACATCGGCGGCACGGACCTTCGCCGCCGCGCCGCCGTCAGCCTGTGGATCGCCGAACGCGTCCGCCGACCCGGTCAGCGCTGAACCTAGGCGAAACGCCGCCCCGGTCCGTAGTGGGGCAGCTCGGGCCCTGGCCCTGGCCCTGGCCCTGGCCCGGGCCCCACAACAGGAACATCGGACCGCGCTCTCATGTGAAATGAGACGCCATAGACCTCGCCGGTCGCGTCCATCCGCGGAGCAACGGTCAATCGCCAGTCTTCCTCGGCGAAACGAATCCAGCGCGCCAGGGGCTTGCCCCCGGCCAGGACCAGGTCGAAGAGCGCGAAACCCTCCGTCGGGAAGTCCAACAGGATCTCTCGCGCCGGCATGCCGACAGCCTGCTCGCCGAAGGCGGCGATAAACGCCGGGTTGCCGTAGACGACCAAGTGGCCGGGACCACGGCACATACCGGCGGGTCGTCTCGCGGCAGCGTCGTCGCTTAGGGCCGGATCCACGGCGGGATCTACGGCGGGATCAACTGAATCGGACATCGGGTCGGGTTGGTTGGCGTCGCTCACGCCGTCGATTGTGCGCCTACGGCGCAACTCGGTCGACCGCCTACTCCGCGCTGGACCAGGCCTGCTCCTGGACGACCAGATCGCTCTCGATGGCGAAGACGCAGCGGCCCTGGCCCAGATCGAGCAACTCGATCAACTCAGGGTCGATATATAGCTGGTGACAGTCTTCGCACAGGCCGCCGGGAATGCCGAAGCAGAGTCGCTCGCTTCGATCCGGGAGGCGGAAGGTCGTGTCGAAGCGCGTGCTTACCAGGCGTCTTCCGCAGCGAGGGCAGCGTTCGCGGGCCCGAGTCATCGCAATTCGACCTCTCTGTAGCGGCCATTCGACCGCTCGATATTCGAGATCCTAGGTGCGGTGGCCCTCGTGGCATATGACTCACTCGTACCGCACCGGCGGTACTCGGGCCGTAGTCTCCTTAGAGGGGTCCAGAAGTGGGAGGGCTACTAGTGCAAACGCATCGTGCCCACTGTCAACGGGTAGGTGCGCCCTGTCACCGCCCTGCGGAGGTTGCCGTAGTTCCCGGCGTCCGGCCGTCTTTCGCGCCCGGCTGCTAGCCTTTCTTGATGGATCGCCGTCGCATCGTTGGGATCGGGCTGGGCGCGCTGGCAGGAGCCGCCTACGGCACCGGGCCCCTCTTCTTCAAGGCCTATGTCTTCCCGGCCGGGGTCGACTGGATCGCCATGCTGGTCTGGCGCTTTGCCTTCGCAACGCTCGTCAGCTGGATCTGGCTGCTGCTTCAGCCGCGCGCCCGCGCAGCCCTGCGGGACCTGGATCGCTGGACGGTCGCGCGCCTCCTGTTCACGGGCGCCTTTTTCATCGTCAACGCCAGCGTCTACTACGCCGCCATCGAGCGGATCGACATCTCACTGGTGGCCCTGCTCATGAGTACCTACCCGGCGATGGTGGCGGTGGTGTCTCTGCGGCTCGGGTACAGGTTTGAGGGCCGGCTGGCCTGGGGATCGCTGGGGATCGTCATCCTGGGGACGGCGCTGACGGTCGGCGGCATCAACCCGAACACGAACCAGGGCGGAATCGTTCTGGCGCTGCTGTCGCCGATCGCGTATGCGATCTACATAGTGATCACTGCTTGGATGGCCGGCGAGCGGCCGGGCCAGACGGCAGACATGCGGTCGCGCGGCAAGGGCGCAGAGGTTTCGCCGCCGGTCGCAGGCGCAGTCATGATGACCGGCACCTGGATCGCGACGCTGGTCCTGGGGATCGGTGCCCGGGAGCCTATCCTGCCGACGCAGATTCCGTCGGCCGCGTGGCTCGGCTTGATCGGCATCGGCGTTTTCGCGGCCGCCGTGGCCATCCAGGCGTTCTACGCATCGGCCGCCAGGATCGGGGCAGCCCAGGCCTCGCTCATGGCCACCGTCGAGCCGATCGTCGTGATCTTCCTCGGCATCACTTTTCTGGGCGAGGCCTTCACCCCGATCCGCGTCGTGGGCGCAGCCGTGGTCCTTGCCGGAGTACTGCTGGCCCAGTTCGCGACGCCGTCGGAATCGCGGCCGGTCTTGATCGAGGAACCGTAGCCGGGTCCGCAGGCCCGTGCGGGCCGGTGCACGCGCGAACCGGGGCCGGTGCATCGGCGAACCGGGCGGTCAAAACAGGGTCACATTTCGCCGCAAAGTCGCTACGCTTCCGGCTGACAGGCACTCCCGACTCAAACTCGCCTTGGAGAACAACGCAAACACATGGCAACCCTTCACGCCCAGGTGGAAAAGATGCGCACCGCCCGGGACAATTTGGTCCGGATGCGCAGCCGGGTCGAGATGGGAGCCGCCCCGCCGGACGATCTTCCACGACATCGCGATTGGGTGGACCGCGAGATCCTGGCCCACATCGACGAGATGCTGCCGTACTGGCTGGGCGAGATCGAGAGAGTCATCGTCGGCACCATCGAACCGGTGCCTTTCGGGCGCGAGCAGACGGATTTGATCCGCATCCTGACCGTAGACCGAGACCGAACGCTCCCCGTTCCCGAGCTGTATGCACGTTTGGACAACTCACTGGAACGCGTTCTTCGCCGATTGCTGGAACTGGATGAACGCCAGGTCGAACGGCGCGGCCTGCACAAGCGACGTGGCGAGATGACGATCAGGCAGATCGTGGATACGATGCTGGCCGCCCATATCGAAGAGCATGTCAAGCAAATGGCGGCAGCTCTCGACGCCGCACCGGTCGCGAGGGATTGACTCTCACCCTGCCTGAGGCCTGAGGATCCCTGCATGAAGCCCGCCGAATCGGCTGCGCCGGACCTCAAGAAGATGCTCGCGCCGTTCTTCAATCCACCCCGGCAGCCGGTGCTCGTGGACGTGCCCGAGCTGGGATATCTCCTGATCGACGGGAAGGGCGCGCCGAACGAAGGCGCCGAATACCCGACCACGGATTTCCAGCAGGCCTTTGCGGCGCTCTTTCCGGTCGTCTACACGATCAAGTTCCGCCTCCAGCGCAGCGGCCTCGTGATGCCGATCCTGCCGCTGGAGGCGCTCTGGTTCACCGGCGGCGACGGCGGCTTCGACATGAACGTGCCGCAGGAGCAATGGGGCTGGCGGGCGATGCTGGCCGTCTCGGACGATGTCACGTCCGCGATCTTCGCCGACGCAGTGGCTGAGGTCCGCACCAAGAAGGGCAACTCGAGCCCGCTCGAGCGACTCCGCTTCGAACGCTGGCGCGAGGGCCACTGCGCCCAGGTCATGCACGTCGGGCCGTATAGCGAGGAGCGACCGACCATCGAAGGCCTCCACGCGTTCATCGCCGGGCAGGGCCTCCGGATGCGCGGCGCCCACCACGAGATCTACCTGGGCGACCCGCGCCGAGCCGACCCGACCAAGCTCAAGACGGTGCTGCGGCAGCCGGTGAAGTAGGGCCGGCGCTCGGCGGCTTGGGGCCGGCGCTCGGCGGCTTGGGGCCGGCGCTCGGCGGCTTGGGGCCGGCGCTCGGCGATCAGTGCCCGCGCAGCCTCCGCCCCTCCTCTTTAGCGATAGACCGGATCATGAAGCCGACATTCGCGGGCCGCTCCGCCAGGCGGCGCATGAAGTACGGATACCACTCCTGCCCGTACGGCACGTAGATCCTGACCTTGTAGCCGCGATCCACCAGGGTCCGCTGGAGGTCGCGGCGCACGCCGTAGAGCATTTGGAATTCGTAACGGTCGGGCTCGATCCCTTCGCGGCGGGCTATCTGGATCGCCTTGGTGATCAGCCGCGGGTCGTGCGTGGCCAGGGCCGGGTGGACGTCGGCGAGAAGCAGCCGCTCCATGAGCCGAGCGTAGTTGGCGTCGACCGCCGCCTTTGTCCGATACGCGACGCTGCCCGGTTCGGCATAGGCGCCCTTGCAGAGCCGGACGTGGCCGCCCACGGCGATGATCGCGTCCACGTCCGCGGAACTGCGGCGAAGCGCGGTTTGGATCACCACGCCCACATTGGGATACGCATCATGGGCCGCGCGCCAGACCTTGAGAGTGGCGTCGGTCCAGGTGTGGTCCTCCATGTCGAAGCGGACGAAGCCACTCAACGGGCGGACCGCGTCGACGATCCGCATGACGTTGGCAAGGCACAAATCAGCGTCGATGGCGAGGCCCATCTGCGAAAGCTTGACGCTGACGTTCGGGTCCAAGCCGCGGGCGGAGAGCGCGGCAACCGTGGCCAGGTACCGATCCACGGCGGCGGCCGCATGCTCAGGCGACGTGACGGACTCGCCAAGCACATCGACCGTGGTTCGCAGGCCTGCCCGCTTGAGCTCGGCCAGAGCCGGGAGCGCCTCCTCCAGCCTCTCGCCGGCCACGAACCGCGCCACCACTGAACGAGTCAGCGGACTGCGCACAGAAAGCCTGGCGAGAGACCGCCGATGCGACAGTGAGATCAGGAGCGACCGCATCGTCCTGCCCGGCAGGAGCCTTACGTTTTCGGCAAAACCCACGGCTTGACCTCCGAGGCTACCCTTCGGACCCGCCAGAGGATTCGGTCGGCCGGGCCTCCCGGGCAAAGCCGGCGTAGTCGGTCGCACCCGCCGCTTCGGACTCGTCGATCTCGCGAGCGAATCGGGCGACCTTCGAAGCCTCTTCGCGCTGGAACTCCTGGAGCCGGCCGCGCCGGTGGGCGTCCACAGCCGCCCGAATAGCCTCCAGCGGAGGTGACCCGAGCATTCGGCCTTCGGCGTCGCGGTAGACCCGGCAGGCGTAGGCGATCGGCAGTTCCGGCTGTGGCACGACGTCTTCGCCGTTGATGCGAATGGTTGGCGATCCCTGGAAGCCGAGGAACTCGGCGTCGTCCATGCCGGACACGAAGACCAGCTGGATCGGCACCTCGATGATGCCCTTGCGGAGGACCGTTTCCAGGTCCTGCCGGGCCTGGGTGAGGTGCGGACAATCCTGGATCGCCAGTAATTGGACCTCGAGATCTGCCACGGGTTGAGCCTACATCCGCCGGCAAGGACCGGCTTCCGGCCGCCGTGCCCGTGGCACGGGGCGAAGCGACACCGGCGAGCGCCATGCCGACGGCCCGGAAGTCGCGTTTGTCCGCCTGGAGCGGACAAGAATCGGGCTGCCGGCCGATCACCGCCGAGAATTCGCCCTCCACAGGCGTCAGACAGCCCCGCAGATGACGAATTCGGTCGGATTCGTGCCCTGGCGGCGTCGAATCGAGGGTTTGGCCGGACGTCTGCCTAGCCGATCGCCCCGGAACCGGGATTGTTGTCCGCCGTAGCCGGACAAACGCGAGATCGCCACTGCGACGCGCCCCGCGAACTACCCCTCGCTCTCCGTCGCCGCCAGCCACGGCCCAATCAGCACGTCATGAGTCGCGTCGTCCAGCCGGTCGCCAAGCGCAATCGCCAGGGCGGCATCCACGATCGCCTCGCCCGCCTCGATCTTGATCTGCTGCCAGACCATTTCGTCGTTCCCGCCCTGGTAGAACGGCACGGCATTGCGACTCCGGGTCGTCCAGGCCATGGCCGTATCCCGGACCCGCCCAATCTCCTTGCTCAGCCCCCGGGCGTCCCCGACGGCCCGAACGGCGCTCCAGGCCGCCTCGTGATCCTCCTGGCTCGTGGCATGCCATCCAGCCCGCAGTGCCATCAGCTGGGCCTGGTTCAGGTGATCAAGCGAGCCTAAGAAATCCCCCATCTCCTCTGTGTCGAGGAGATCAACGCCGCGCTTTCGTCCGAACAATTGGATCGTTCCCTTCCCGAATTCGACGACTACGAGTTGACCTGGGTCGCGCGTAACCACGGCTCAATGAGCAACTCCCGAGTGACAGGGTCGAGCCTGCTTCCGAGAGCCGTCGCCACCGCCGCGTCGACGATCGCAGGCCCGGCCTCGATCCTCGTCTGGCGCGCCAGGTCTATGACCGTGTAGCCAACGTTGTTGGTTCCGCGGGAAGCCCGATCCAGAGCCGTGTCGCGGACGCGGTCGATCTCCTTCGAGAGCCCATCGCGCGCAGCGATGGCCCGAATTGCCAGCCAGGCATCCTCGTGCGCTTGCTTGCCGACCGAGTGCCAGACCGCCGTCAGGGCCTGCACCTCGGCCTGGTTCAACCCATCTAACCGCGCGAAGAACGTGTCCATTTGAGGCGTGTCAATCAAAGTCACGCCGCGCTTTCGTCCCCACATCAGCCGGTCCCTTTCTCCGCGTTGGCTTCGGCGGCGCGCGGCGCTCTCAGCAGTAAGACCTTCGCCGTCGGAAATGGTTCGGACGGCGACGCTCAGTCCTCGTCGACTTGATCGAGCATGTGGCGCCGCAGGAAATCTATGCAGCGCCTCCAAGCGTCGCGGCGGTTTTCGCGCTTGGACCAGCCGTGGGCCTCCTCGTCGTACCAGTGGACGAGGTGGTGCTTGCCTTCGATCTCCAGGGCCGCTGTGATCTTCTCGGTCATGAGCGGAGCCACACGCTTGTCGCGGCGGCCGTGGAGGATCAGGATCGGGGCCTCGATACGCTCGGCGCGGAAGAGCGGCGAACCGCGCCGGTAAGCTTCCGCGGCCGACGGATCGTCCGGCTTGCCCATCATCCGCTCGAGGTCGATACGGCCGGGGCGGTCGCCGTGGCGGTGGCTCTCGGCGATATCCGAGTCGCCGTACAGATCCACGCCGGCGCGCCAGAGAGACGGCTCTTCCGTGAGCACGCATAGCGTCATGTAGCCGCCGTACGAAGCGCCGTAATGCCCCAACCGGCCGTCACACCAAGCCTGCCGGGCCGCCCAATGAGCGGCGTCGATGACATCGAAAGCATCGGCGTGGCCCCACTCGCCGCGATTGGCCCAGCGGAATTGGCGGCCGTAGCCGGTGGAGCCGCGGAAATCCACGGACAGGAAGGCCATGCCCGCCTCAACGACGAGCTGACGGAACGGCATCCAGTTGCGGAAAGACTGGTGCGTTGGCCCGCCGTGCGAGTGGACCACGCAGGGAACGCCCGTCGCCTCCTCCCCAACTGCACTCGCAGGCAGATATAGCGTCCCTTCGATGGCCAGCCCGTCGCGGGCTCGAAAGGCGATGCGCGTTCCGGCGGAGAAATGATCTGCGTCCACAACGGTGGGCAATGAGTGAGTGATCTGGCGCGGCTTGACGCCCTCGGCCGCGGCCTCCGGCATCGGCAGCAGCCAGAGATCGTCCGGCATGCGTTCATTCGAGCCGACAGCCAGGATGGCCGACGAGTCCGGCAACCAGCCGACGGCCAGCCAGACACCCTCGAATGGGCTCACAACCGCCGACCGGCGCCCCCCGGCCGGGAGCAGACCGTCGGCGCCTGGGCCCGGCAGATCCCCAACCAGCAGATCGGCCAAACCGTCGCGGATCTCGATGTAGACAAACCGCTTGCCGTCCGGCGAAGGAAGCGGCACGTAGCCCCAGCCACCGCCCGGTTCGCCGTGCTCGTGCTGGCCGGTTGTGATGACCTGGCGCTCGGCCCCATCCGCCGAAACGCGGATCGCCTGAAACCAGCCGTCCTGGTCCGAAATGGCAAGCAAGCCGGACCCGTCAGGCAGCCAGCGCGCGCCGGTCTCCCAGGCCGACGCCCCCGCGACCAGCTTCTCATCACCAGTGGCAACATCCACAACGTGGATTTGGTACGTCAGCAGGTCCGGCAAGCGCTGCGAACTCACCGCGATCCGGCGGCCGTCCGGCGACCAGGAGAACTCGTCGACATCCACGCCCGTCGGCGTAACCGGAGTCGGCTCTGCAGAGCGCGGCCGCGCAGACGGCCTGCCGCGACGCGGTACCGGCGCATCCACGATCCAAACCTGATCCCAGCCTCGGCGGCGCGAGATGAACCCGATCTGATGGCCGTCGGCGCACCAGCGCGGCGAGCGGTTACCGGCAGGATGCTGTGTGACCAGGGCCTGATGAGAGCCCTCAACGTCCACCATCCAAATGGCTTCCTCGCGGACGAAGGCGATGCGGCGGCCGTCGGGTGACCACTGAGGATCAGAGACGGGCTTCTCGCTGGCTGTCAGCTGCTCCGGGTAGCCGCCGCGGAGCGGCATCAGGAAGACCTGGCGAGCCCCGGCAGATTCCGCCGTGAAGGCCACTCGGCGGCCGTCCGGCGAAAGGCGGAACTCGCGCGGCGACTCGATGGCCGCGGCCTGCTCGATGGTGAGGCCGTAGCGCGAGGGGCGGCGGGAGCGGCCGTTCTCAACGATGACACGAGCCGGGTCCGCGACCACGCGCGCCGCCCTTGTGCTGCCGACGCCTCCCGGAGGCTCCGCGGCTTCGGCGGTATCGGACGGCCGGGTCGGCTCGGACAGTTCGGACGGCTCGCTCCGGTCCCTCACTGCTCGCCCCACTTCAAGCCCACGAACCGATCTTCCTTCTCGCCGGGCTGCGGAGCCGGATCCACTCGGACAAACGTCTCGCGCCCAAACATCCCTTCCATCTGGGCCCGCGTCTCCGGGTCGTCCCAGTTGCGGCCACGCATTTGACTGTCGTGGCAGGCAAGGGCCTTGGCCTTCCGCTCGAGCACGGACGCGATGGGGATGATCGTGATGATCTCCTCGTCCGGACGGGCCAACTTGATGAATGCTTCACCCTGGCGGATGTCGTCTTCCGTGGGCGGGGTTGCGTCGGCGCCGCGCATCCGCTCGGCCTCCTGCGCCGCCTGCATCCCCTTCACAAAGGAACGTGGCAGGGCCTGGTGATATAGAGCGACGGGGCCACCGGGCTCCGAGGCGGCCACTCGATAGGCGGCCGTGGCCGTCGCCGAGCAGGCGGTGTGGTCTGGATGGCCGTAGACGCCGCCCGGATCGAAGGTGACGATGACGGCCGGGTGTAGCTCCCGGACTACGGCGAGCATCCGCTCCACGACTTCTTCGTGCGGAGCCTTAGCCAGCGAGCCCTCCGGCGCGCCCCAGCCTTCCATGCCCGAGTCGCGATAGCCGAGAAAGATCGGTTCGGCAACACCGAGTTCGCGGCAGGCGCAGGTCAATTCCTGGCGTCGCACTTCAGGGTCCAGAGCGTGGTCCACGTCCATTTCGCCGGGGCGTCCGCCCTGGTCGCCGTTCGTGACGCAGAGAACCCAGACGGGATTCCCGGCCGCTGCGGCGAGGGCCATGACGCCGCCCGCGCCGAAGCTCTCATCGTCCGGATGGGCAAAGATCGCGAGCAGACCGGCTGGCGTCACAATCGGGCCTCCTTCGCTGGTGCAGAGCGATCTATTTGGCAGAGCGCCTTGTCGAAGCTTTGGGTCCGGTGCCGTTACCGGCGTGGTCGTCTGCGGATCCTGCGGCCGGGCCTTCATTGAGCCCCAGACCCTTCTCGAGATCCGCACCGAGTTCCACCGTGCGCCGGTACGAGGCCCATACAGCTTCCGAAAGAACGGTTCGCAACCGGCCGGATTCCATCTCGTGGATGGCGGCAGCGCTTGTTCCGCCCGGCGAGGTGACCATGTTGCGCAGTACCGCCGGGTGCTCGGCAGTGGCCTTGGCGAAGGCCGTGCTGCCTTCCAGCGTCTCGATGACCAGATCGTGGGCGACGTGGCGCGGGAAGCCGAGATGCACGGCGGCATCGATCAGCGCTTCCATCACAAGGAAGACATAGGCGGGGCCGGTGCCGCTGACTGCGGTGGCCATCTCCACGAAACGCTCGTCCTCTACCTGCATCTCCGTGCCGAGAGCGCGGAGCAGAACGCGAGCCTGATCGCACTGCAGCTCGGTCACTTCCGGCGTGGGATACCAGACCGTCATGCCGCGACCGATCTGGGCCGGCGTGTTGGGCATGCTGCGGACGACTTCGCGATGGTCCAGCAGACTCGTCAGCACTTTGCAGTTGGCGCCGGCGACGATCGAGACGACGAGTTGCTCCGGGCGCAGATGACCGCCCAGCTCGTGGCCGACCTTGGTTAGCGTCTGCGGCTTGACCGAGAGGAGGAGTACGTCTGCGTCGCGGGCCGCCTCCAGGTTGGAGGCAACCATCCGCACACCGTACAGCTTGGTGAGTTCCTCGCGCCGCTCCGCCCGCGGCTCGCTACCGACGATGTGATCGGGCGCTACGAGCTTGCCGCGAAGAAGCCCGGCAATGATCGCCTCGGCCATGACGCCGGATCCGATTGTGGCGACGGTTCGGTTCGAAAGAGGGGACATGTCGGCGAGTATAGGAGCGTTTTGCGGCCCATGAGGGCT